>MHYJ01000042.1:17658-42091 GCA_001828445.1 Planctomycetes bacterium RBG_16_43_13 | reverse complement strand
GGAGACTGGAAGGAGGACCCCCGCAATCCCAATTTAGTCTCAAACAGATATGGTTCGTATAATTCCTTAGTGATTATAGACTGACTGAGGGACGTATGAAGAAGACAAAACGGCTTGGCAGGGGGCTGGAAGATATAGCCCACTATTTTGTTTCGCAGAATCAGGCAAATACAAGTGAACACTCAATTCTTAATGAGTCATCGGTACAGAACCGGTATAAATCGGTTTCAATTGTGGATATTTCTGATCCTCAGAGAGGCGCAAGTCTTTGTGCCAAAGTTGGTATAGAACTTTCACAAAAGGGTATCAAAGTATTATTGATTGACGCGGATTCACGGTTTCCCGGAATCTCGTTCATGCTTGGAATGTCTCTTCCCGGCTTTTCTCTTGAACACTATTATCAGGAAATATATGAGCCTTCAGATTTACTGTGTACCGGACCTTACGGCGTCAAATTGCTTGCCCCTCATCTGACTATTGAGGATGTCAGCGTTAAATCTAATTCAAAAAAGTCATTAATGCTTGATGTACTTAAATTAATAGAAACAGAAACAGACATTGTAATTATAAGGCAGTTTGAAGATTATATTAATCCAGTTATAGATGAGGCATTGTTTGTCGTACAGGCGCTGACTGCATCTTTGATAAATTCATACAAGGAAATTAAGAAGTTTATCACTGCGGATGACAGAAAGATGGCAGGGGTCTTAGTCTCAGGGGCCGGGAAAGGTCATACTGCCATTGATGTCTTCGAAAAGATATGCAGGTGTACGGAGATGTCTTACGGTACAAGGCCACATTTTCTCGGGAGTTTAAACGCTGAAGAAGTGGGTGACTCAGCGTTTGATTCATCATCTGTGGAAAATATAGTATCACATCTTACGGATATTGCATTAAAAAACAGGGAAATAAAAGGCAGAAAGATATTGTTTTTTGAAAGGCTCAGGAATCTTGCATGCAGCGATGAAATTTCTCCCATGGAAAAAGAATATCTGGCTGAAGTTATCCTCAATATCAATCAATGATCTTTAGGTAGAGTGTCAAAATATTTAACATTCACCCTTCGTACGTAATCCTTTGCATTTTAAGCCTTTTCCAGAAGTTTCTATTTCAGTAATCTTACAATCCATACCAGAAACCATTGAATTAGGACAAGAAGTTTAACAGAAAGATAGAGGGGGGCGTTGTGAAGACAAATATTGTGTTGGAAAATCAATGAGTTATATAGATATATCTTGTTTGGCACTAGTCATGCTATATAGATTACTATCATGTCACGATACTGGATTCCTACTTTATGGGAATGACATCTTCATTTTTGGCTCGATTAAGGATTAATCAAATGCGGGGGAGGGTTAAAATGCGATCAAAATTCAGTCATTATTTCTATTATGGTTCTATCTTAGGGATTATTTTTTATCTTACCTTTCTGATTTTACCAAAAGTATACGCGCAGCAGTATTATTATGGCACATCGTGGGGTGGAGGTTCAGATACCTTATCCCATCCACCTGTTGATATGACGGATGCGTTAGTCTCTCCCCAATACGTCTTTGGCAGTGGCGGGCTCAGCTACCCGCAGGGGATGGTGGTGGACGGAAGCGGCAATGTCTACGTGGCGGACACCAACAATCACCTGATCCGGAAGTACACCAGTGGCGGCGCTCTTTTATTGACCTTCGGGGGATTGGGGAGTACGGATGGAAGATTGAATTCCCCTCAGGATGTAGCAATAGATGGCAGCGGTAATATCTATATAGTAGACAACATCAATCACAGGATTCAGAAGTTTAACAGCGGGGGTAACTTCCTCCTGAAGTGGGGGGCGTACGGTTCCGGAGACGGTCAATTCAACTCACCGGCAGGGATTGCGATAGATGGAAGTAGTAATGTCTATGTCGTGGAGTATGGCAGCCACCGGGTGCAGAAATTTACAAGTAGCGGGACATTTGTAACGAAGTGGGGGACGAATGGCGCCGGAGATGGACAGTTCGCATATCCTCAGGGTATAGCGGTTGACGGTAGCGGGAATGTCTATGTGGCAGACACCAATAACCACAGGGTGCAGAAATTTGACAGCGCCGGAGCGTTCATCAGTAAGTGGGGAGGTCTCGGGGCCGGAAATGGCGCCTTCAACAGTCCACGGGGAATAGAGGTTGACGCCGGCAGCAATGTCTATGTAGCAGACACAACGAACCATAGGATCCAGAAATTCACGAGTAGTGGAATATTTGTAACAAAGTGGGGGGTTAATGGCTCTGGAGACAGCCAGTTCAGCTCTCCGGAAGGAGTCACGGTTGATGTCGTCGGGAATGTTTATGTGGGGGACACAGGCAACCACCGTGTTCAGAAGTTTAACAGCTCGGGAACATTTCTGACTGCATGGGGTGGCTGCTGTTCTGCCACGGCACAGCTCTGGGAACCCCAGGGAGTGGCGAGGAATAGCGCCAATGGGAACATTTATGTCGCGGATACCAGGAACAACCGGGTTCAGGTATTTTCAAGTACCGGTGAATGGAAAGGGAAGTGGGGAAGCTATGGTTCCGGGGATGGGGCATTCAATAGCCCTACAGGGATTGCGGTAGATGGAAGCGGCAATGTCTATGTCGTGGAGTATGGCAACCACCGGGTTCAGAAATTTTCAGGCAGCGGGACTTTTTTGGCGAAGTGGGGGACGAATGGCGCCGGAGACGGACAGTTCTCATATCCAGAGGGTATAGCGTTAGACAATAGCGGAAATGTCTATGTAGCAGACACCAACAACCACCGCATCCAGAAGTTTAACAGCTCGGGAACCTTCCTGCTTGCATGGGGAGGTAACGGTACATCTACAGGCCGGATGGTTTCTCCCATTGGTATTGCGGTAGATGGGGGTGGAAAGGTCTATGTGGCCGAGTATGGAAACGACCGGATACAGATCTTTGATACAAATGGTCAGTTTATAGATATGTGGGGAGGTCTTGGCGCTGCTGTCGGCGAATTTAACAACCCGCAGGGGGTGGCGGTAGATGGCGCCGGAAATATATTTGTTACAGATACCGACAACAACAGGATCCAAAAATTTAATGCCTATGGCGTCTTTCTCACCTCGTGGGGTGGGACGGGGTCTGGAGCCGGGCAGGTTAACTCACCTCAACAAATCATCATGGATGGGAGCGGCAATGTCTATGTGGCCGATACCCTGAACAACCGTATCCAGAGTTATACAGGAGATGGCCTCTTCCTTGGCGGCTGGGGAGGTGTGTCCAGCGGCAGCGCCACAGGCCGGTTTAACTATCCGGTAGGCGTAACAGTAGATGGAAGTGGTAATGTCTATGTGGCAGACAATAGTAACGACAGGGTACAGGTGTTTACCGGCACAGGGGAGCATATTGCCTCGTGGGGTAGATCAGGCTCGGCAGGGGGTGAGTTTAATGGTCCATATGGGGTAGCTGTTGATAAGGAAGGCTATGTCTATGTCGTGGATTATGGCAACCACCGGGTCCAGAAGTTTACAAACAGTGGCGGTTTTGTCTCTGCATGGGGTGGATACGGCTCCGGGGACGGACAGTTCTATAATCCTACCGGCATCGCAGTTGACAGGAACGGCAATCTCTATGTCGTGGATTATAATAACCACCGGATCCAGAAGTTCACCAGTACAGGTCAATTCCTGACGGCCTGGGGAAGCCCTGGTTCAGGCGCCGGTCAGTTCGATAACCCCATTGACATAGCCATAGATGGCAACAGTAATGTCTATGTCTCAGACAGGGACAACCACAGGATACAGAAATTTACGAGTAACGGAAGATTTCTCACAAAGTGGGGGTCTTTCGGCACTGGAGATGGCAGCTTTAATGGTCCTCATGGGATCATAGTAGATGGCGGTGGTAATGTCTATGTGGATGATCGCAGCAATCACCGTGTCCAGAAGTTTACCAGTAGCGGGGTATTCCTCCTTTCCTGGGGGAGCAATGGATCGGGCGATGGCCAGTTTAACCAGCCTATTGGCATAGGGGCAGATGCAGGCAGTAATATTTATGTGTCTGACTATTATAACCACCGCATTCAAAAATTTGATAGTTCCGGTTCCTTTCTGACGGCATGGGGCGGGTGCTGCTCCGGAACGGGCCAGATTGACAGGCCTGAAGGGATGGATATGGACAGCAGTGGTAACTTAGTCGTGGCGGACACATATAACCACCGGATCCAGGTATTTACACCCGAGGGGGCATATGTAACGAAGTGGGGGAGTTCTGGCTCAATAGACGGGGCCTTTAATTATCCTGTTGATGTGGCGATCGATGGAAGCGGAAATATCTATGTGGTTGACAACAGCAATCACAGGATTCAGAAGTTCGACAGCAATGGGGCCTTCCTCCTGAAGTGGGGCGTAAATGGCTGCGCGAACGGCCAGTTCAGTTACCCCCAGGGTGTTGCTATCGATGGGAGCGGCAATGTCTATGTTGGAGATACAAATTGCCATCGCGTCCAGAAGTTCGACAGCTCAGGAAATTTCCTGCTCGCATGGGGAAGCTATGGGTCAGCCGCCGGTCAGTTCATCTATCCTCAGGAGATTGCGATCGATGGGAGTGGCAATGTCTATGTCTCGGACACGAACAACCATCGCATCCAGAAGTTTGACAGCGCCGGTACGGTTATCACCACATGGGGCGCGTATGGCTCTGAAAACGGGCTGTTTAATAGCCCCCGCGGCCTCGATGTGGATTCAGCCGGTAATGTCTATGTTGCAGATTTCAACAACAACAGGATCCAGAAGTTTGATGGCTCGGGTATGTTTATTACCACTTGGGGCGGATACGGTAGCGCCGACGGAGAGTTCTACCACCCGGAGAGCCTTACCGTGGATGCGGGAGGAGATGTGTATGTTTCTGATACCGGAAATTACCGTATCCAGAAGTTTGTCCTATTCCCCACAGATAGTGACGGTGATGGCGTGCCGGATGATCTGGATAATTGTCTATTGACTGCAAACGCGGACCAGTCAGACCAGGATGGCGACGGGTTTGGTGATGTCTGTGATAATTGTACCATTGTCTTCAATCCTGATCAGACGGATACAGACTTTGACGGTATCGGAAATGCCTGCGAGACCTATTTTGAGGAGACCAGCCCTGCGATCACATATACGGGAACCTGGAACAATTATGTGTGTGGCAATTGCAGCGGCGGGACGTTGAAATATTCAGGCCAGACCAATGCCAAACTCGACTTTACCTTCTATGGGATTGGCGTCAAGTGGATTGCGGCAAAGGCAAAGCAGGGCGGCATAGCGAAGGTCTACTTTGATGGCGTCTATAAGGGCCAGATCGACCTCTACAAACCAACTACGGCATTCAAAGAAGTGGCAGGTGTTCTGTACGGGTTCTCCTTTGGACAGCATACAGTGACTATCGAAGTCTCCGGGCTGAAAAACCCCAGCGCCACTGGTTATCTTGTTGATGCGGATGCCTTTGAGGTAATTATGCCATAGAAAATTTAAATCTTGTGAGGTTCTTGCAACAGTGATAAATTGAGTGAGTAGATTGATGTAAAATAGCTCTCCTTCTGGTAGAATTTGTATTGGAAAAATCACTACACCAGAACGAAGAAAGGGCATGTTCATTGGAGCCGAGCTCAGATTCCAGTAGTAGTGGCGGAGCGCTCAAATAAGAAGACAAGTGTAGCTGTATCATTTTAGTTAAGAAAAGCCCGCAATTGCAGATAACGAAGATGGAAAGAAGTCTATGCTGAACGGCCTCGATCTGGAGGCCGTTCGCATCAGGTCAGCCAGCGGATTCCACGACACTGAACCGTCAAGCAAAAGAATGAGAAAACAGGCCTCTGAGGCCTCAATTCACCGGGCTTACAAACCAGGAGGAAGGGCCTTCCTCAGCGCCAGGGGTATCAAAGACGGTCCAGCCATCCATATTCCCATCATTGAAATCATCAGAGAAGAGCGGGTTCCCTACAAGGTCGGTGACCACCACATCGTCAAAATAGGACCCTTCGTTCCATGAAGAACCAAGGCCTACTTTTCCGCTGGAAAATGTGCTGTCGTCTATAGTGAATATCAGTCCGCCGTCTCTATATACCTTTATATTCTGGCCATTGAGTATAACATCAAAATCGTACCAGACACCCGGCTGATACATCCATTGCAAACTTCCAAGCCAGTAGCTTACACCCCCTACCACTTTTTCTACACTTATCGCAGCGCGTCCGTCGTTTCCCATGTTTAAAGCATAATAGTTGTTCTCGTCCTGATAGCGGGAAAGGAGAGACACACCGTCATCATCCTCAGAGAGCATCCTGGCGCTGAAGATATAGTTGTTCCAGCCTGGGATGCCGTTATACACATGGGTTCCGAGTCTATCAGACCCGATATTGGTTAGTTGACCCAGGGAGCCAGGATGCGGGAAACCCCGGGTAAATCTCCGGGTTCCGCTTGTAAAGGGCCCGGTAATCCCGCCGCCTACCTTTGCCCCCCTGACCCTCCAGTAGATGGGGACATTCGTGGGGGCCTTGGACCAGAGGTTCAAGGGAAGGAGTGTATAGGTATCTCCAAGGGAAATCCCTCCGTCCTCGTAGCTCCTCCAGGCAATGGTGTTGAAATTGTCCAATGAGAAATCGATGCTGTAGGCATTGTTGTTGTTGCTGGTCCAGTAGAATGCTGGGGATATAGTGCTGTCCAGGTAGGCGCCGTCCTCTGGATAGGAAAGCAAAGGAGCCACTGGGTCCGGCTGCCCGTCTACCGTAAATGACCACATCTCCATGGCGTCACCTTCTTTGTCGCTCGAGGCCCCGACTATCCAGTAATAGGTCCTGCCTGGGATCAGAAATCCGGGGGTGACGGATACCTCTCCTTCAAAAGCATCTGATTCCCATATCAGGTCCTTGCCAATATGTGTCATATCCGGCACACCGTCCCATATCATTACCCAGTAGTCTGTCGCAATTTCTGTGGGGTCACAACCGACTCCATCCCAGATGTTTACATAGGTCGGATTAAAATAGGCGGCGTTTTCTATCTCGCTGAGGGGGATCCTGGCCTCTATTACGCTACCCCTCACCACGAGATATCCGCTGATAGGGTAGAATTCCAGGAAACCGTTCAGGTCAATGTCGGTCCATGCAGCCAGGGTATCTGTATAGAAGTTCACAATGAGGTCAGAGATTGGAGGCCACTCTTGTGCAATGTGCTGCCCCGCTTTATAGTCAGCTTTAATCGTAATCGCCGCACTATTATGGATGGGTACACCGTAGGTCTCTACCATGATATAGACATAACTGCTATCCATGGCCGTATAGACATGTTTTATGTCCCTATCCATACCCCCGCACAGACTGTCTCCCTGAGGGTCTACAACCGCAGGGGTAAGACCTGCCCAGTCCGCCGGGTCTCCGTCAACAATAATGGTGGCAGACTGGGTATGCTTGTTGAAGTCATACCACTGGAGTGTGGGCGTGGTTGTCGGGATCAGCTCACCGTTTAAAGGGGCCACTGGCTGCGGTGGCGGCATATTATTATCATTAAGCGCCGTCATCCTCTGGTAGGTCTGTCCCGATCTGTCTGTGGCCGTAAAGGTATAATCTCCTGTGGGTGGGTTAAGGAAAGGTCTCAAAGAGTACTCGCCATCGTGGCTATAAAAATCCCCATGGGTTCCATCATCATAGAGGGAAAAGTCCCTGGGGATTCCGGAAGTCCTTATCGTAACGGATTCTATATCAGCCAGTCCGTCAGGGTCAAAGACACGGGTATCGGCATCGGCCAGGACACTGCCGCCATAGACCGTCGCCATGGCAGGACCTAAATTGATCTTGTCAATCCAGAAGTCTAAAATGACCGGACTACCCGGGGCCGCGGCATGGACGTCGGCGCCATCGCCTCTGATATCCCTGTCATGTCCGTGTCCCCTCCAGCCTCCCCATCCATCGGGTGCAAACGACAGACAGAATACCAGAAACAATGCCAGAAACCATACCGGGTTGAAAACTTTCCTGCTCATCACTTGCTCCTCCCCTATTGTCCTAAATCACCCATGATAATTGAAAAAACAAAAATGTAAAAAGGGGCAGCCTTTAATAACAGGCTGCCCCTTTTTTGAATCAGTACACAGTAACTCCGCTATATCAGTATACTAATTAAGTGTAACTGTAACTAATCCATATCCGGGAGATGGGTTGATGTTTATCCAGACTCCACTTCCGCCTCCACCAGTCCACTTGTAGTTCTCATTGAAAGGAACACCGGTTCCCCGTGCTCCTGTCATGGAGACCGCTTTGTTCGATTTGAGGAAAATCGCTACCGCATCTCTCACTCCAGTGGGAAGTGTTACAGTACCGGAGTAGTACTGAGCTGTCGCGTCACTGTCGATTCGCGTGAGCGTCCATATATAACCAAAGCTGTCAGTAAGTGTGGCAGGCGCTGCCGGTGGAACAGACACAGACCCACCTTCTTCTTCCCGACCCGGTCCAGGCCCGGCGCCAGGTGATGCGGAAACCTCAGAAGTAAGACTCAGCGATACCGTCACCAGTCCATGACCTGCAGATGGATTCACGTTTATCCAACTCCCGCTTTTACCTGCAGTCCAATCGATCTCATAATTAAAGGCAACACCACTTCCTTCATCTCCAGACATGGATAACCCATTATCTGACTTGAGGTATGTTGCTACGGCATTTCTGATTTCATACCCCATATCCACAATCCCCTCGAAATACATCCCAGACGGATTATTGCCAATCCTGTTCAATTTCCATACGAGCCCGTTTGTGTCCGTGAGTGTATAATCATAAACTATCGGAGCGGTGATAGTGAAGTTGCCATTGCTCAGATCGCTGACAGTGGGGTAAGAGATAGAAGTAATCTTGACCTTATAATCGTTTGCTTCCGTCAGAGATGGAATGGTCCAGAGATGTGACCCATCATTGGCCGTACTGGCTACAATGGTACTGTTAAATACTCCGCCTTTAAAGAGCTCGATCTTAACATTTGCACCGGCATTTGAGGAAGTCCACATAATATTATTGGTCGTTCCAACCTGCCAGCTTTCTCCACCATTGGGTTGTGTAACGGTAATCGTACGCACTATTGGCGTAACATTCACCGTCTCATCGTCAATAACAACCGTATTGTTGGACGTTGTGTATTCCAGCTCCCCCCCGCTCATGATCCACCCCACATAATAATTACCAGGAGCCACGGATTCGGGGACAGTCAATGTAGCCGTCGGATTGGTAAGTGTCCAGGAATTAAGGGTGTGTGTTCGGGTTCCTATGAGTGTATCGCCTGTAGTAATAATTGTATTCGTTGAGAGATAGAAACTGACTGTGAAGTTATTAGACGTCGCAAAACCTGAGTTCAAGGCATTATACTCAACCTGGATAGTGCCCCCCTGAGGTGTGGAGTTTGTCAGTAGATCCTTTCTGTTATTTCCGTCAAGGAAATACTCGATTAGATCGGGACGTGCCGTTGGCGGCCTGTTTAATTCATCATCAGAGGTCAACGTGTCAATATCTGTCATCCTTTGTGCTGTAATACGGGTATCAGTAGCAGCGCCGACCCGGTTTGAAGTCGAATGAATCCCCTCTACGTACCGGTTACCACTGACCAACCTCCAGGAGGGCCCGCCGCTATGTCCTCCATAAATGAAAGCATCCAGGCTGATCCTAAAATCGGTAGATCCGGAGACGTTATTGGCATCATAACCGTAATACTGGACAAGCGTACCTGCTGGAACGTAAGGAGTTTCAACAGGGTAGCCACTGAAATTAAGAGAAGATGCAACTGAAGACTCTCGCCCCATCCAGCCTGTATGAACGCCATCGCGGCGGTTAAGTGTAATGAACCCCATATCGTGGTTTAAATCCTGATTGTTAGTCCAGCCTGTATAGCTTCTGAATAATACCCCCTTTGCCTCACCATAAGGGCGGTCCGGAGTAGCTAAGGGGATTACCACATCTCCCTGGCCCGCCCAGACCCAGATTTCATTAGCCCATCTGCGGTCACTCGTATTGCCGTCGTCATTAGGGTCCCAGTTATAGACACAGTGGCCGGCCGTTATAACCATAAACTCATCAGCCGCCCATGCACTGCAAACATAGTAGTAGTCAATGCCACTTACGTTAAACCGCATCAGTATCTTATGAATCGTGTTCCAGGGAAAGGTTGTCGCATTATTTATGGGTGTTGGTGGCGTTGGAACAATGAGTGGATAGGGTTCATCGCTGCTGTCTTCCCCCTCCGGAGTCTCCATCGGGACTGCAAAAGGGTTTACTCCTCCATAGGGTGGTGTAGGCTCTACAGGACCGAGAATTCCTGCATCGGGTGCAGGCACAACGATTTCTTCTCCTGTAACCGGATCATAGACAACTATACCCCGAAACTCAGGGGCAAGTGATTCTTGATCACTGAAAATGACGGCAGGAGGTGGGTTAGGAGCCGGTGGCGCCGTCTTCATGATTTCAAGTAACCGAAGCTGTTCCTGTGCCTCTTGATCTTCACCAGACAAGTCAATACCCGGCTGAGCTAAAAGCTGTGATGCTGACATGAATAGTAGAATAAATAGAGTGACTAATGATATGTTGAGAGACCTGCTTTTCATGATTTGCCTCCTTCCTAATTATAATAGATGGCTGTATCACTTTTGATAGTCTTTTATTAAATTTCACCTCCTCTCTTTCAGGGCTGGTATTAAAATGTAAAAAAGTATGCTATGGCTAATGAAATGCTTAAGCAAAATAAATGCCAATATGAAACCTACTGATTTTAAAGGTTTTTTACTGCTTCCTATCAACAACTGCCATAAAATGTTAAGTATTTTGTCGTCTTACATGCCTTTTAAGCACATTATTTGAAAAGTCCAAGATTGTATCCTATGAAATATTATTTAATTTTATATAGATACATCGCTTAATAAGATTGTTAAGTTTTTTGTCCATCTCGTAGTCTTCTACCGAGCTTTTGAGAGCCCAAAGTTTTCCTGTAAAATAGTAAGGTCGGCATCATTGATTACCCAATCTCCATTCAGGTCAGCCAGCGGATTCCATAGTGGGGAATCCACAGTGGTGCCTTTGACGATTTCCAGGGCAATCAGGTCATATCCATCCACACGGTCAACAGATCCAGGGGTCGTGAAGTCTATATTTCCAGGGGGGGTGGCAAGGATCGCCCAGGCATACAATTTGGAGGATTTAACACCGGTGGCATCAGTCACCTCAAGTGTAAAGTTATATATTCCGGGTGTTGTGGGGGTTCCTGAAATAGTTCCGCCATATATGTCCAGGACAAATCCGGGGGGCAGACTGCCTGTGAGCACATTCCATGTGTATGGAGCTACTCCACCTGCAACTGTGAAAGTCACAGTGATTCCCGACGTCCCTTCATAGACATTGTTTACATTAGAATTAATGATGTCCGGGACCGGATTGACCAGGATTTCAAGGGCCTTTGTTGAAGAAGATCCATAGACATCCAGGACAGTGACCGTAAATTGCCAATGCCCTGCGACAGAAGGGATGCCGACAAGCTCTCCCGTATCAGGAACCAGCTCTATGCCAGGGGGAAGACCAACCGGGATATCCCAGGTGTATGGAGTCGTTCCACCATCAGCCTGCAGGGTGGCGCTGTAAGCCGCGCTTACAGTCGTTTCAGGCAGAGAGGAGGTGGTTATGACCAGACCTGTATTAACGGTTATTGAAAGTTCTTTGTTCAGGCTGACGGCATTGGAATCCATTAACCGTATGGTGAAGGGGTAGATTCCCGATGCAGTCGGGGTACCACTGAGGGCCCCTGTCGCGCTATTCAGAATGATCCCTGGCGGCAAACTCCCTGTCGTAATTCCCCAGGTCAGTGGGGCTGTACCCCCTGTTCCCGATAACGACTGACTATAAGGCTGCTCTATTGTGGCCTCAGGCAGAGAGGTCGTTAATATCTCCGGCGGTGGATTAATGAGCAGGGTCAGGTCCTGAGTGACTTCCTGCAATTCAGAATCGACCAGGTAAACCGTTATACCATAAAGACCTGAGGCCGATGGTACACCGGATATCTCCCCAGTGCCTGTATTTAATGTGAGACCTGGCACCTTATTTCCTGTGGCTCTCCATGAGTAAGGGGGGAACCCACCTGTTGGGGAGAGGGTAGTCGAGAAGACACCCCCCTGAGTCGCATCCGGCAGTGAGTTGGTCGTGATGGCGAGGGGATTCTGTACCAACTGTCCCTTGTACCAGTTCAGGTTTTCAATCAAGCTTCCCAGTGGACGTATAAGATTCATGTTGGAAAAAGCGATGTCACTTTGCTGTGTCTGAGGTGATGAATTTACTGTGAACTTCAGTGTCAGGATGACACCGCTGCCTGATGCCCCTGGATCCCCTGCATTTTGAGAAACTCCTACTATGAGTTTATTTGAAGTCCCTGATTGCAACCTTGCCAGTCGTACCACAGAGCCGTTGAGAGGTTCATCACTCCCCTCAAAAAAATTCCCGGGGATGAGTCCATCATAGGTTAGGACCGTAGAATCAAAGTCCATGTCAAAGACAGCGCCAAATGCAGGGGTCGTTTCAGAAAGAGAGTTTATGCGCACATCCACGGCAAGAGTAGACCCCATGCTCTGACCTGCGTTATAACTGAGATAGATGCTGTCAGGTCCTGGACTCGGGTTTTCCGGGGTAAAGACATAGGCATGGCCCGGAGATAAGGAAAGCACTGTGAATAACGCAATGAATAGGAAGATATAATATGTTATTTTTTGCATCTTGAAGGTTATCCCACATGCCGTTTCTTCCATGAGCCCTTTCTTAACTTCCATGCATATAGCATCATCATGAACAATCCCAAGCCAGTAAGGATTAATGTTTCCGGTTCCGGGACTGGGACCGGGGCAATCCCTCTGATTGCCTCATAGGCCAGGGTGATACCTGCATCGGGTAATTCAAATCCGATCAGGTAGGTATTTGCCTTCATCAGGTGAGGGAATGTGGCTGCGGCATCCACGCCACCGAGGTTGAGTGATGCCACAGTAAAGAGGATGATGGGGTCATACTTTTCCGGATCAGCCTGAAGGAAGAACCCGATATTCCCTGTTCCTGGAGTAAAGGTATTCTGGATGTCCCCTCCCTCATCCATGTCACGCACAATCCCATTTATAAAGTCTACGGCAGCCTTTGGACGGTCGCCATTTACTCTCACGTCATCAGGCTCAAAGACGGGGATCAGATTTCCCGGGTCATTGGGGTCTGTCCCCCAGAAAAAGAACCCGAATGTGCTCCCCCCAAGGTTGTATTTATCAAAGAGATCAAATCCCTCCACGGCAAGAAGACAGCTGCAGGGTTCAAAGAGTTCCGACCCGTCATCGGCCCCGAAAAGATCCGGTCGGGGATTGACGATCAAAGCCTGTGACTGAGCGGCACAAAACAGGATGATCATTATTGTTAACAACCCTTTTTTCATGGAAAACCCCTTCCTATGAAGGGGTAGCCATTGTAATGACTACCCCTTATATTGTTTATTTCACAGGAACAGCTGTCGGGCCTGAAACATTTGCATCTGAATCAGGTATTGGACAAGCTATAGGCACCAAGGTTCCAGAATTGATAAAACCGGTCTCTAAATAAAGGGCCCAGGTTCCGGTTAGCCCCGTCCCGAGCTTTGCAGTAAAATGCACCCCATCCAGGGTACCGGGAGAATCAATTTGATCTTCACCAGTCAGCGCCAGGTCAGAACCACCCATTATCGGGTCCCTCGCTGCGGTACCATGAACGGCCATACTATAGACTCCGGGCGCCCGCCAGACCCCATGAGTTGCGTAAAATCCACCATCCAGTGAGACAGCCAGTTCAATATTGTCAATAAAGGGGGCCATATTCCAGCAAAAATTACCGAGGTAAGCGGCCCTTGAATGGCTTACCATGGCAAAGGTCATGACTAATGAGACCATTGCCGCCAGTAGAAGTGTCCTTTTCATTTTTTTCTCCTTTTTGATTGAATGTGTTATACCTGAAATTCCAAAACTCTGTAAAACGCCTTATCTCGTTTATATATTTTTTCTTGCTGTCTCTCACCTCCTTCTCAGACACAAGCCATCATTAAATAATAGATGGTGGTATTTGATTATTGCAAGACATATACCTCCGATCTATTTCGTTATAACTTATTGATTTTAATGAGATAAAAAAATATTGAATAATACCTGTAAAAAATCGTGTTAACTTTTTTTGCCTTATTTGAATCAATTCTCCTGGATAAAATGGGTCATGAAACCGGTCATTATTTAGAAATATTCATTATTTCAAACAGATATAGTCAATAACTTAATGTTAAAATATTTAACTTTTCCTAAAGACCATAAGGATAGATCAATTAACTGATGTCGCTGAGGTTATAATTGAAGTTCGTTGTTTGCTGATAGGAAAAGTTTTACACATTTAAGGAACATTCTTAGACAAAACCTGTAGTGATAGCCATGCGGGATACTGCATAGTCTCTCCAATATGCCTTTCTAATAAGATAGCAGGGTTGGTCTGTTTATTGCAGAACTTGAATCCATTATCAATCTCCAAACTACGAAAATCTTTATGCAGGGGGTATGATTTGAAGGAGAACCAGAATTTTGAAGACATTGTCCGTATAGCATCAAGTGATACAGAAAAGGCATCACGGATCATTTCGAGGTCCTTCTACAAGGTTCTGCGAAGAAACGGTTTTACGGATGATCAGATTATCAGTGTTGCCTCTAACATCCTTGGGTGTCTTATCGAGGGTCTCGAAGGGTATAAAGAAAAGAAGGGACGTAAAGAAGAAGTCCTGGATGAAGGATATAAATAGATAAACCCCGGTTGAAGAATAGTTCGCGGCAAAGAGAGTGGTAATTTTTTTTATAAACCTTTCAGGTTTCATGGGCGGTAGCATGCCCGCACCTCCAGGTTGGATTTTTCAGGAACCCAGTATATTCAACGAGCACCTTCTCTATGGAACCTATAACAAAGGCTATCATCCTCGCCGGTGGTGTTGACACCTTCCTCACCCCAAAATCTGAGAGCTTTCACAAATCCCTCCTCCCAGTAATCAATTCACCCCTCCTCTGCTACACCATCACTAATCTTATACAATACGGAGTCCATGAGATATTTATTGCCTGTAATTCCCGGGATGAGTATTTTTTCAGGAAATTGTTATGTCCATTAGAGAAGAAGGTCAAACTTTTCTATTTTTCTGAACCATCCCCGAGAGGCACGGCCGGCGCCATTTCCGAAGTGGCAAAACATGTATCTCAAGGTTCATTCTGGGTCATTGAGAGCGGACTCTTTACAGTGAAGCTTGATTTTCAAAAGATTGTAAAATTTCACCACGAGCAGGATGCGGCGGTTACTATCGTTGCACAAAGATCACATTTACCCCTGGAAGGGATATCTTTAAGCCAGAGCGGGTGCGTAGAGAAGATCTATCTCTTCCATAAATCGAGGGATCGTCGAAGGGCCTATACCCCCTGCGGCATCTATCTTTTCAACCCTGCGGCATTATGCTGTATTGATGCCGAAGGATATCTTGACCTTAAGGAACAGCTTGTCCCCAGACTTCGTGACCGGGGGCTTTCTGTTCGTGTCTATGAGATAAATGGGGAGATAAAAGAGGACGGTGGTTATGTAAAACAGGTGCGTTCCTTATCTGACTACTACGAGGTCAACTGGGATATTGTCAATGAAGGGCTTGTCAATGGCTCTGAAGGGAACAGAAAACTTTGGAAAAACAAGGTATGGACGGGTGAAGGGACTCACATTTCTCCTTCTGCCCATATTGTTGGGCCTGTGGTCATCGGAAGGGGGGCAATTATAGAAGAAGATTGTGAGATTATCGGTCCGGCGGTGATTGGAGACCATGTGACCATAGAAAGTGGTTCCATGTTCAGGGAAAGCATCGCCCTGCCATGGTCCGTCGTCCCGAATAATTCTCAGTTAAAATATGCAATCTGGTCAGACAAAGAGCCGCTATATTATTTTAGAAAAAATGGCCATTCCAATGGGAACAATGGAAATGGGGACTCGGACTCTAATCAGTGGCGCTACAAGAAGAGGGCTGCCTTCTATCCCTTATTTAAGCGTCTGATAGATATCTTCTCATCAGCAGCCGGACTTGTCTTTCTTCTACCTGTATTTCTCCTTATTGCTATAATCATCCGCCTTGATTCCCCGGGACCGGTGTTTTATACTCAACGTCGGTGCGGCATGAATGGTCAGGAGTTCCGAATGATCAAATTCAGGACCATGGTGAGTCGTGCGGAAGAATTTCAGAAAGACCTCTTCACACGAAATGATGTGGATGGACCTGTTTTCAAGATGGCGAGAGATCCAAGGGTTACAAGGACAGGCAGTTTCCTGCGAAAGACAAGCATGGATGAGCTGCCCCAGTTATGGAATGTTTTTAAAGGTGAGATGAGTCTGGTCGGTCCAAGACCCCTGATCATGGATGAGATGAGGTGTAACCCGAAGTGGCGTGATATTCGTCTGTCAGTCAAGCCCGGGATTACCGGACTCTGGCAAGTTCACGGGAGGAGTGGCGCCCCCTTTTATTCCTGGCTCATAAATGACATACGGTATGTGAAAGACCGCTCTATTACTTTTGACTTCTGGATCTTGTTAAGAACATTGAGGTTTGTTCTGAAACAGACAGGGGCCTTTTAAATAATTGAGATATATGACAGTTTATAGATTCAGGCTTTTAAAAAACCTTTTCATCATCTTCTTATTAATCTGTGTGAGTGGCTGTGCGGCAACCGTAAAGAATGCCCAGAAGACAGAAAATATCCATGAGATTCCAGGTGGACCTTCGGAAGGTTTACAAGGAACAGAAGATGCGGAAATCCCGATAACTAAGCCACGTTTCATTATAGTCCCCGGGGATGAGCTCTCAATCTCCGTCTACCGTAATGAAGAGTTAAACAGACGTATCCTAATCCCGCCGGATGGACTGATATTCTTCCCCCTGGTTGGCGAGATTGATGTAGTCAATATGAGCCCTGGTCAAATACGAAAGATCATCACTGATGGCCTGTCAGAGTATATAGTAGATCCCCAGGTCAGCGTTGATCCGGTAGTGATACGAAGTCAGAAGATATTTGTCCTGGGGGAGGTGAACAGACCGGGGGTTTTTTTCATTGAAGGACAGATGGCTCTCATAGAGGCATTATCAAAAGCAGGAGGATTTACGAAAGATGCCAAATCAGACAAGGTATTGTTGATCCGTGGTGATATGGCAGCCCCTGAGCTTCAGACTTTTGATGTGAAAAGCACCCTTAAAAGAGGTGATCTTACCCAGAACTTGTATCTTCAAAGGGGGGATATCCTGTATGTCCCGCCCACTTATGTATCCAATGTGGACCGGTTTTTCAAACACCTTGAAAGCATCATAAGACCGGTTGTCTTGTTGGAGCAGGGAATCGTTCTATACCCCCGTGTGGAAGATGCCATCAAGGGAGAAAGTCAGGAGAACGGACCACCTCCGTTAGTCATTACCCCTCCTTAATATCACTTTTTACAGAACAAGAGAATAGCTGATGTACATCCTTGGAATTAACAACATGCATGACGCCTCGGCGGCCCTGACCTGTGATGGTAAGATCATCGCAGCAGCAGAAGAAGAGCGGTTTACGAGGAAGAAGCATATGGTGGGATTTCCCTATCATGCCATAAATTATTGCCTTTCTGAAGCCGGTATAACCATCCGTGACGTGGATCTCGTTGCCGTATCATGGAGGCCCTGGGTGTTAAGGACGCGTATCCTCCAGGCGGTCAAACCACTGCTATTTTCCGGGAAGGTGTTCATGGCCAAGACGAGTCGTGGTATGGGACAGATGAAAAAAGAATGGCTCGAACTCTTTACAATGAGGAGGTTGATAGAAAGACACTTTGGAAATGGGAAGTTCAGGGTAAGGTATATAGACCACCACCTCTGCCACGCTGCCAGCGCCTTCTTTGTGTCTCCATTTGACAATGCCTCCATACTTACGGTAGATGGGGCAGGAGAAGAGGATACTACCGTCTTCTGGAAAGGGGAGGGGACTAAACTGACAAGAATAAAGGCTATAAAACTCCCACATTCACTGGGGCAGTTTTATGCAGCTATTACCTCCTTTCTTGGCTTCAAGCCTCAGGCGGATGAGTATAAGGTGATGGGTCTCGCCTCTTACGGAAAGCCTGCATTTGATGATTACTTCCGCAGAGAGGTCTTGACTTTAAAAAGGGATGGGGAGTTCCACCTGAATCCACACTTCATTGATTATCATCTTGCCCGGCAGGGTATCTTTCTGCCGTCTACCATAGATGTCCTGGGTGAACCAAGACGACAGGGGGACGAGGTCACATCCATTCACCAGGATATCGCATCGAGCGCACAAAAACTGGTAGAAGAGGCCATCTTTCATTCTTTGAACTACCTGCATAAAGGCGCTAATAATACAGACAACCTCTGCATGGCAGGAGGGGTGGCATTTAACTGTGTTGCCAATGGGAAGATATTTGAGAGTACAGGTTTCCAAAACCTGTTTATTCAGCCGGCGGCAGGAGACGCAGGTGCGTCCCTTGGCGCGGCATTGTACCTTTATCATTCTCATAGCGACAAACCCAGGGAATACATGATGAATAATGCCTATTTGGGCCCCGGATATTCAAACAGGCAGTGCGAAGAGACGCTAAACTCGTACGGCCTGTCTTATAAGGAGCTGTCTGAGAAAGAATTATGTGCGAGGGTGGCAAGAGAGATCTCTGACGGTAAATTAGTCTGCTGGTTTCAGGGCCGGATGGAGTGGGGACCGAGGGCCCTTGGGAATAGAAGTCTCCTTGCCGACCCCAGAAGAAAGGACATCAAAGATGTCATCAACCTCAAGGTGAAGCAACGGGAGGCATTCAGGCCCTTTGCCCCCTCCCTCCTTGAGGAGAGGAGTCATAAATATTTCTATAATGGGGTCCCGTCACCCTTCATGCTCTACGCCTTCAATGTAAGACATGATAAGAAAGACGAAATACCTGCTGTTGTTCATGTGGACGGTACAGCAAGGCCTCAGACCGTTAATAAGGAGGCAAATCCGCTATACTGGAATCTGATCAAAGAGTTTGAGACGATAACGGGTGTACCGGTACTCCTGAATACCTCATTCAACGTTCAGGAGCCGATCGTCTGCTCCCCAGAGGATGCAATTAAATGTTTTATGAGGACGGATGTGGATTACCTGGTTTTGAACAACCTTCTTGTTTCCCGCAGGTGAAGATACTTCACATCAACGATAATTACGTCAACCTGGGAGGCGCCGAGAAATATCTGCGGGAAACCTGTATAGCACTGGAGGAACTGGGACATGAGATCGTCATTATCACCTCTCAGAATAACAAACCTCAGGGTATTCCCCATAAGAAAGTATATCAACTTCAAGTCTCATCAGGTCTTCGAAGCGGTCTTAGAATGAAAACTGACATTAAGAGTGTAGTCGAACATGAGAATCCGGATGTAATCCATCTGCATAATGTCCGTTATTTCCTGAGTCCTTTGATCATAAATTTGCTATACAAGCTCAAGCCTGTTGTAAAATTCTGTCATGATACCAGGTTATTCTGTTTGAACAATGGGAAAAAGGTTTTGCCGACAGATGAGATTTGTCAGCTGCCCATGGGTGCCCTTTGCTTTATCAAAAGATGTTGTTCCCGCAATAATGAGGATGGTATCAACCTGGACTTAAGGAGCAATCTCATAAAGATATGGGAACTGAGGATGACAAGGCGCCTGGATAAAATTATTGTGAGCAGCCGGTATATGTATGATGAGCTATTAAGGAATGGCTTTTCGAGGGAAAAGGTTGTTGTTAATCCATTGTATACGGAAAGGTCCAATTCTTCTTTCTCATCCAGTAGACCTTCCGGTGAAAAGATGATCCTGTGGGTAGGGCGCTTCAACCACCCCCTGGCAATCAGACAAAAGGGCTTTACACAATTGATTCAGTCTTTAATGCTCATGAAGGAAAAGGGATGGAGATTAACTGTAGTGGGGGGTGGAGAACATCTGGATGAAGTGAAAAAGCAGGTATCAGACTCGAAATTGGAAGACAGGATAGATTTTGTGGGAAGCGTGTTGCCCGGAGATCTGGACACTTATTATCAAAATAGCACCTTTGTAGTCATGACCTCAATGTATCCTGAGTCCTTCGGCTTTGTAGGGGTCGAGGCAATGGCCTTTGGCAAACCGGTAGTGGCCTTTGATGTTGGCGGGGTAAGGGAATGGCTGATGCAGGAAGAGACGGGGTTTTTGGTCGAGAGAGGAAATGTAAAGGAACTGGCAAGACGGATGGATCAACTCCTTGGGAACGCCCCATTGGCCAGGACCTTTGGCATAAGAGGCAGAGATATGGTCGAAAAAAAATTTAGACAAAAAAAACACATGGAAAATCTGATCAACATATATCAGGACGTAATAGAGAACCGAAGAAGGAAAGTAGCATAAGGATAAAATGAAAATCACCTTTATCCTCCCCGTCTACTGGCCTGCGATCGGCGGATGCGAAATCCACACCCATGAGCTGGTGAAGAGGCTGTCAGACTGGAATGATGTCCGAGTCATCACACGGATTATCAGACAGGAGGATAAACCTAAGAATGGCCTATGGTATGGAACCCTTGTCAGTTCCGTGCCCAGGGGGAAAGAATACCTTGATAACAAAGCTGAGGTAATTCCTCTGCATCTTGGGTTTTTAGAAAGAAAATTTCTATATCCATTTGTCAGGGGTTACCGGAAGATGGAAGGGGTTTCAACAGAGGTTATAAGCCATACCTTTCAGCGAAAGATTTTCAGATTAATAAACAATTCAGATCTTATTCACTGTGTTCATAACGGGGCTTCGTATTATGGATATACGTCATTGAAATGTGCCAGAAAACTTGGAGTTCCATTTGTATTTACCCCTCTGCTTCAGATCCATCAAGGATTGAATGAAAAATTGATTGCTGAAGAAAGGCATGGAAAATCAGGTATACGCTCACAAGACATGCATAATTTAAGACTTCACCTATCCCCGATGGGGTATCACGATAAATATTGGTTAAATGTATGCAAAGAGGCAGATGCTTTAATTGCCATGACTGCCTTTGAGAAGGAATTCTTATCTGGAAAAGGGATTGATCATAACAAGATTCATGAAGTGGGTGTAGGCCCTGTACTTTCTGATGATTATAACCAGGACGAGTTCCGCAATAGATATGGAATCGGCAATAGTCGTATGGTTTTGTTCCTCGGTAGAAAACATGAGTCCAAGGGAATCGAAGAATTATTAAGGGCAGCCGGACATGTCTGGAAGACTCATCCCCAGACCTATTTCTGCTTTGTAGGTCCCAAGGAAGGAAAAGCCCCCACAATCTTCAAGAAATACAATGACAAACGAATTATAGAAATTGATAAGGTTGACTTACAAGAGAAGACCAGTGCATTAGCTGCCTGTGATGTATTCTGTATGCCATCTTTTTACGAGGCATTGGGCGGTGTTTTTCTGGAGGCATGGATGTTTGAAAAACCGGTTATTGCCGGCAATACACCCCCATTGGCTGAATTGCTCGGTCATGGCAAGGGAGGGTTTACTGTCGAACTGGAGCCTGAGACCATCGCTGAAAAGATAGTACAATTGCTCGATAGTAAAGACCTGTGTAAGAGTATGGGAAAGTGGGGGAAGAAGAGGGTGCTTTCTAATTACTCATGGGAGTTGATTGCCGGCAAGATAGAAAATATATATCAATCAGTTCTTACGATCAATGAGAATAAAAAATGCCTAAAGTCTGCATCATTATAGTGAACTGGAATGGGAAAGATATTGTAAGCAAGACATTAGAGTCAGTAATGCAACTTACTTATAAAGACTTTGATGTCGTTGTGGTAGATAATGCCAGCAGTGATGGTTCTGTCGAGTTTATAAAGAATAGATTTTCAGAAGTAAAAGTGATTATGAACAAAAAAAACCTTGGTGGTACAGGTGGATTTAACACAGGGATACGCCATGCGCTCAAAAAAAAATATCCATATATCTGGCTCCTGGATAATGATGTCATCGTTGATAGAGATTCATTACTATCACTGGTTGAGGTGATGGAAAAAGATAGTGGCATAGGGATTGCCGGTTCTAAAATCCTCCAGATGGAAAATCCGGACATCATCTGGGAAGTTGGTGTGAAGATGGACTGGAATAAAGTAGGCAGAGTCCTCATAAATCATAACATGAAAGATACCACTGACGATCATCGTGTCTATGAGGTTGATCATGTTGCAGCCTGTTCGTTGCTTGTCCGGACAAGTAGTATTAATAAAGTAGGATTGATGGATGAAAATTACTTCTGGTGTTTTGATGACGTAGACTGGTGTTTATCTTTTAAAAAAGGTGGGTTTAAAGTAGTGGCAGTCTCTGATTCAAAAATATGGCATCCGAACTTTGAAGAAAAATCAAAGGGTAAGATATCTAAAAGAAATTACTTTTCAACAAGAAACTGGCTATACTTGATTCAAAAGCATACGAATGGTTTTCAAAAAATGAGATGTATACGAAAGACACTTGCAAGAGAATTCAGTGCAATGTTTATATATAAACTTAATGATAACGAGTACGCATACAGAATATTCAGCATGGCAGTTAAGGACTTCTTTTTTGCAAAATTAGGAGGTGTAACAGGAGATTTTGATAAAGCTGCACCTGAATTAAAATCAGAATTGAAATCAATGGGGAAAATAATCGACATTAAAAAGCTTAATCCCAGGAAAATCTTGATTTATCCCTCTACTTCAATATCTGATGCAAGGAAGGTTGTTAATGCGATCAGAAACATCTTACCAGATGCTGAAATTCATTTCTTAATCGAAGAGAATAGAAAATTCGGCCTGACGGATTTGGGGATTAATACCTTTATTCCCTATAAAGGCCCCACGAGGTTATATTTCTTGGAGTTGTTAAAATTAAGAAGAAATAGTTATGATCTCGGGATTATGCCGTACAAGACCTTTTCAGATATTGATATTATGAAACGGATTCTGAGATATGAAGATGATCAATTCTATGAGATTGAAAGAAATAATATGGTTCTTCAGATAACGAAAATGCTGTTATCCACTGTAGTGGGTGAACTTTTAGGTACGATACTTCTTCCATTTTGGTGGACACGTAAATTCGCCCATAGCGAATATCTTGTAAAGTGATTGATAAAGATTTCTATTGGAGGCTTAGAGAATTTTCAGATGAGTTTATAAAGCCACAATTGTTAAAAGTTAAGATGGACATGGAGTCTATCTGTTCTTGTAGGGAAGTTCTAGAGCGTATACTTAAAGGAACGAAAGAGGATACGGTGTTGCTCGATGTGGGTTCTGGAAATAGAAGATTAGAACGTGAGCTAAGGAAGGCAGGATATCGTGGGGCATATAAGGATTGCGATACAGAGACAAGGCATGGGCATGATTTTCAAAATATTGTGGATGTAATTGGGAAGTTTGATATTATTACAATGTTTGATCTCATTGAACATATCAGTTTTGCGGAGGCATATAGTCTCTTTAAGCCGTCTTTATCATTACTAAAGCCTAATGGAAGAATTATTATTTCAACTCCAAATGCAGCCCATATTAACTGCATTTGGAAGACAGATATGACCCATGTCCAACAGTATCCTTACCCACAACTATGTGGGCTATTAAGAATGTCTGGTTTTAAAGGAGCTATTGAGGTATATCGAATACATATGATGCCGGACAGGGGATACATAAAGAATTTTATCTTTGACACTATTCTTGTCCCTACGCATCGGGTTTTTACCAAATTCCTGGATGTAGACTTTGCCCAGGAAATTTTGGTGATAGCACGGAAGGGAGATTGAGAATGAAGAAGGTCGTCATCCTGGGCGCCGGTCCGACCGGCCTTGGCGCTGCTTATCAACTACAGAACCTCGGTTATGAAAACTGGGCCCTGTATGAAAAAAATAATTTCATCGGGGGCCTGTCAGCCAGTTTTAAGGATACGAAGGGTTTTACCTGGGATGTAGGCGGGCATATTATCTTCTCAAAAAATGCATATTTCAATAAATTGGTCAATGAGCTCCTGGGTGATGATTGCCTCTTCCATGAAAGGGAGAGCTGGATATGGCTGAGGGATACCTTTATTAGATACCCTTTTCAAAATAACTTCCATTTCCTCCCCGGTGATATTGTACTGGAGTGTGTTTCAGGACTTCTGAAAAATTTGGGACATGAGAATTCTTATCGAAACTTTGAAGAATGGATGTGCCACTATTTTGGAGAGGGTATTGCAAAGTACTTCATGATTCCGTACAACGAAAAGGTATGGGCCTCCCCCTTAAAAATGATGGATTATAACTGGATAGGAGATAGGGTAAGCGTTATAGATATTCATAAGATACTCAGGAATATTATCTATCAAAGCGATGATAGTGA
>MHYJ01000042.1:9378-17641 GCA_001828445.1 Planctomycetes bacterium RBG_16_43_13 | reverse complement strand
CCTTTCGATATCCTCTCCATGGCGGGACAGGCGGATTATTTGATCAGTTCATGCCTTACATCAAGGATCACCTCTACATGGAAAAGGATGCCGTCAAAGTTGATCCTGTAAAGAAAGTTGTCTATTTCCGTGATGGAGAGAAGGTCTCGTATGATATCCTTATCTCGACGATCCCACTGAATGAGCTGATGAATTCCCTTACGGTTAAACCGGAACATATTGCGGATGTTACTGAAAGATTATTATGGGCAGGCGGTCTTATTGTGGGGATAGGGATTAACAAACCCTGTCCAAGTAAAAAGAACTGGATGTACTTCCCACAGGACGATAGTCCATTTTACCGGGTAACTTACCTGTCAAACTATTCCCCTAACCTGACCCCGGAAGGGGACTATTACTCCTTACTGGCAGAAACCTCCTATTCAAGTTTCAGGGCAGTATCCAGGGAAAACATAATTGAGGACACGATCCAGGGGCTTATCAATTCAGGGCTTCTAAAGGAGGGGGATCGAAGACAAATAGTGTCTACTTATCTTATTGATACAAAATATTCTTACCCTGTCCCATTTCTCGACCGGGATAATAGCTTGAGGATGATGCAAAGATATCTGATGGATCATGACATATATTCGAGAGGCCGTTTTGGAGGCTGGAAATACGAAGTAGGCAATATGGATCATTCTGTCATGCAGGGGATAGAGGCAGTTGACAGAATCCTTTTAGGAAAAGAAGAAGAGGTTTACAAGGTTTAAGTTGAGGATAGGCATCCCTATATTTGATCTGGTCAGCACAAAGCAGTTAAGTGGCGTAGAAAAATATATTTATAATCTACTCACCCATATGATTATGTTGAATAGCGGCAATGACTTCTTTGTTTATCACCGGTTTCATCAGGAATCCGGTCAGTTTGGTGAATTTAAAACGAGAAGGGTTATTCAAAGACTCCTCCCCAGACAGATGAGGTCTATGGCCTTTAGGATGGACAGGATCAATATTTTGCATCTGCCGGTCTATTTTGACAATATTCCATATTTGAAAAATGGTAGAAATATCCTTACAGTCCATGACCTGGTTCCCCTGTTCGATCCTGACATATCCATGAATGGACTGCCCGAATATTTCGATAGATTAAAGAATGAAATCAACAACATTGATATGTTTATCGCTGTTTCTGAGAACACCAGGAGAGATATTATAAGGCTTCTTGGCGTGCCGGAGAATAAAACAAGGGTGGTTTATGAGGCAGCAGATAGAAGATATAAGCCGGTAAAGGATACTTCTAAGATAAAGAAACAATATGGCCTGAATAACTTTATACTCTTTGTGGGGACGCTTGAACCAAGGAAAAATATCCGGAACCTGATCATGGCCTTTTCTAAATTAGACAGGAAGAATTATCAGCTGGTAGTAGCCGGTAAAAAGGGGTGGAAGTATGAAGAGATTTTCCAAATAGTAGAGAGCCAGGGTCTTAAAGAGAAGATAAAATTCCTTGATTATGTCCCTGATGGGGAACTCCCGGAGTTATACAGCGCTGCCGATCTATTTGTCTACCCCTCTTTCTACGAAGGATTTGGCCTCCCGCCGCTTGAGGCCATGGCGTGCGGCACCCCTGTTATTGTCTCTAACAGATCAAGTCTTCCGGAGGTAGTGGGAGATGCCGGCCTAATGGTTGATCCTGACGACGTTGAGGATATTGCCCGGGCAATGGAGAAAATTCTCGCACAACCTTCTTTGCGAAGAGAGTTGTCAAAGAAGGGATTACGGCAGGCTAAAAGGTTTAGTTGGAAAAGATGTGCCAGAGAGACCATAGCTGTATATAAAGAAGTATATTCACAAAATTAATCGTGAAGAGATAATCATGCTAAAGGGAGAAGATATTATCTGCGTATCCTGGCTTTATTGGGATGAGATACCCTTGGTCATGCATCACATGATGACCCGTCTCTCGGCACAAAACCGTATCCTCTGGGTAGACCCCCCCTTTCCTCTTACATTATTTTTATCCCATCCGGAATTAGCAGGGATTCATAAAGAAAAGCTTAAGAAATGGTGGCGCGGACCTAATAAGGTCATGAATAATTTTTGGGTATATTATCCACCCCCGTTGCCTGTATTCTATGGCCGCATGAAATTCTTTGACAGGATAAATCAATTTTACTTATCCAGGATCATCAAGAGACTCGCAGTGAAATTAGAATTTAAAAACCCCATCCTCTGGCTGTACCATCCTTACGCCATATTGCCAAATGGGGAATTTAATGAAAAATTAGTCTGTTACGATTGTAATGATGACATGGGGGCCTTTTTCTATAGATTGTCCTATCAGAGACAGCGACTTATTGATCTGGAGACAGAATTAATCAAGAAGGCACACATTGTATTTACGACATCGAAAAATCTGTATCAGTCAAAAAAGATATTTAATCCAAATACTAATTATTTCCCATCAGGCGCGGATATTTCCGTCTTTTCTCAGGCGTTATTACCCACAACTGAAATTTCTGATGATATGATAAATATTCAAAAACCCATTGTTGGATTTACAGGGGGGATAGCTAACGATAAAATGAATTGGGAATGGATTGAAAAGGCGGCTCATGCTCATCCGGAGTGGTCCTTTGTTTTTATCGGCCCTCTTCAGGAAAAGCTCTCATCGAGACTGAAATGCCTCCCTAATTTGTATTTCCTGGGAAAAAGACCCATGGAAGAACTCCCCAAATATATAAAGGCCTTTGATGTATGCATAATTCCTTACAAAGAAAGTGATTTCATGAAGAACTCCTTTCCAACCAAGACCTTTGAGTATCTTGCCGGAGGAAAACCGGTTGTAACCTCTGACATCCCGGCGCTCAGGGAATTTGAACCTCTTGTTCAATTATGCAAGAATTCAGAAGAGTTTATAGTAAGTATAGAGCGTTCTATTAAAGAATCCGGTGATATTGAGCTCCAGAAAAAGCGTTATCATGTTGCCAGTGATCATACCTGGGATGCGCGTGTGGAAAAGACTTCGTCAGCAATAATTAAGATGATAGATAATAAAATTGAGCAAAAGTCCGACAAACGGCTTATGATCGAAGAAGTGATTTAATGGCCTCCAGGACCTCTTCAACAGTAATCAATCTCAGGCAGCGTATATCAGAGGCACAATTAAAATCAGGTATTGGTTGATGGATAAAACAAGGGGAGCATTCCAGCTCTTTCCATATCGGGATACAATAGTCAACGGGGTGGATGACTTGCCTTGGGGATGTGGACCCAAAGATTCCGATAGAGGGTTTTTGCAAGGCGATGGCAACATGCAGAAGCCCAGAGTCATTACTGATGAATAGATTGGAGGTCTCAATCAAGGCCGCGGCCTGTCCAATATTGGTTTTACCTACTGCGTTGATTACATTGGGGTTCTTTGAATGTATCAAATAATCTGATAGTCTCCCACTTGATAACGAATCTCCCAATACAATAATTTTAACCTTATAGAGACGGAATATTTCATTAATAAGTTTCATATATCTATCTTCAGGCCATGCACGGTAATCGACCAGAGAACGATGGTGCATCGGGGATTTGTAATCCCGATCCGCTATAGTGATCGGTGCGATGGCTAATAATAAATCGTTTTTTGAGACATTGTGATGTTGCAGAAAGGATTGGGCGAAAGAAAGGTCTTCCTCAGGAACTTTGAACCAGATTTTGCCATCTATAGAATTATTTCTAACACCTGTTTTTGAAAGCAGTTCAAGATGTTGCAATAAGAGTGGCGTGTCTTCCTTAATGTCCATCTTTGACGAGTAAAGGAATCCGGAACCTCTATAGTTATAACCGATACGGTAGGGGGCTCCGGTTAAAAAAGAGATGATTGAAAATTCAATCATCCCAAGCCCATAGTTGGGGCTAAAAACAAGATCAAATGAACTTTTCCTCAACCGTAGGGCTAAGTGTAGCTTACTCATCATGGTTTTATCCCGTTTGGAAGGTTCGAGGATGATATTTTCCGAGATAATCTCTGAAGAATCAGGCAGAAAGCGGAGTATCTTGTCTCCATATTGGGTAAGTGTCGTGATCGAGGCATCTGGAAATTCCCTGCGTAATAACAGCAGACAGGGAAATAACCTGATGACATCTCCGATACCACCAATTTGTATCACTAATATCCTGGATATTTTTTTATTTTTTGGAATGTCCCGTTCGGTAATAGGACATAGAATCCTTCCTGCCAGACAAAATAATCTAAAGAGAGGATATTTGAAATATCTTTTTATAAAGAAATCAATTGAGGATAATTTCTCTGTCATTGGGTCTGATTATAATTTTCAATTATGTTATAAACCTGACATAATGTTATCAGATAAAATAGAATGATAAAAGAGCGGTAATTATATGTTTTTCCTTGTATCGGAATCCATCATACTATCCATCACCTTATATCTATGGTTCTTAGCCATAATAAGCCTGTTTTCATTCAGACGCAACACAAGTGATTCTGAGGATTCTGAGGAATTGAAGAAGTTCCTGATTATAATCCCTGCCCATAATGAATCTTTGGTCATTGAAAAGGCGATAAGAAGCATCAACCAGGTGAAATATTCTAAAGATTTATATGATTTTGTGGTTATCGCTGATAATTGCCAGGATGATACTATTGATAGGGTATTGAAAGATGAGAGGGCAATATGTTTGATACGGGAAGATAATAAGAATATGGGAAAAGGATATGCCCTGAGATGGGCATTCCAGGAGATTAAAAAGTGGAATAGGTCTTATGATGCCTTTGTTATCATGGATGCTGATTCACAAATTGACCCCGATTTTCTTGCGGTGATGAATCGAAAATTATCTGAAGGAAATAAGGTATTACAGGGGATGGTGCAGGTCATTAATCCTGAGAGGTCGCCGGTTGCCAGTCTTATATTCCTGGGTTGGAGCTTAAACCAGAGATTAAGGCATATGGGAACGAGCAGGTTAGGATACTTCGGTTTTTTATTGGGTAATGGGATATGTATCAGAACTGAAATCATAGATAGACATGGGTGGAATGCCACTTCAATCCTGGAGGATGTTGAATATGGGGTAATGATGAGACTGGCAGGACTTAAGATTGGCTTTATCCCGGATGCAAAGATCTATGCGCAAAATCCCAGCAGTTTCAGATATGCAGAATCCCAGAGAATCAGATGGGATCAGGGAAGATTCTTGATTATGAAGAAATATGTACCCGAGTTATTAAAAGGTTCGATCATTAGACGGGATTTCAGCTTATTATTCAGTGCCCTGGAATTATTAATACCACCCTATACCCTCTTGGTTTCTTTTATCTCGATTCTATTTTTTATATATCTCCTGACATCATACAGGGGGGCAGATCTGAATCTATTTCTGTGGATATCGATCTTTTCAGTCTTATCATGCTATTCAATCACAGGTCTTATTGTATCAAAGGCAAATCTTAAGGTGTGGATGTCAATCCTGTATGTTCCTGTCTTTATGATATGGAGGATGCTTATAAATATCAAGGGATGTTTCCATAGAGGAAGCCTGAAATGGATTAGGACTGAAAGGGAAAATTTACAATGAGAGACCTTAATCCGATAGTGAGTGTTATCATAGTCCATTATAATAACATCGAATACCTGCTTAACTGTGTTCAGTCAATAGGAAAATCAACTTTTTCAAACATAGAACTGATCATTGTAGACAATGGAGCTCAGAAAATATCTCCATCGGATCTGCCACAGGTCAATTTGGAGCTCATCTATATTCATAGTCCGAGAAATTTAGGATTTGGTGACGGATGTAATCAGGGAATCCACATGGCCAGGGGAGAGTTTGTTTTTCTACTCAATAATGATATTGAGATTGACCCGGACTGTATTTCTGTGCTCGTTAGAATATCAGAGCAAGACCCTTCCATTGCTATTGTCCAGCCCAAAATGCTGGACTTGAAAGATAAGAGGTGTTTTCACAGCAGCGGAGCAGGTGGAATGCTTGATATCTTTGGGTATCCTTTTGCACGAGGAAGGATTCTTGATACAGTGGAGCAAGATGAAGGTCAGTATGACGATGTACGTGAAATCTTCTGGGCCAGTGGCGCAGCCCTTTTTATAAGAAAGAAGGTATTGGAAGATACCGGATATTTTGATTCTCTTTTTTTTATGTATATGGAAGAGATAGACTTGATATGGCGCATTCACTTGCTCGGGACTTACAAGGTCGTTTATCTGCCTGCGGCGAAGATTTATCATTTTGGAGGGCCAAATCTGGGGAAAGAAGATTTGCTACGAATGTATTATGTTCATAGAAATAGTCTAATTATGTTAATAAAAAATTATTCATGGTCAACTCTTTTATTAGTATTGCCCGTAAGACTTATCCTGGAGATTGGGACTGTTCTTGGCTATTTCTTGATCACCAAATGGAAAAGATGCGCAGCCGTGTCAATGGCCTTTGGGTATATTATCAGCCACCTACCTTTTATTATGACAAGAAGGCGACAGGTTCAGGCAATTCGAAGGATAAAGGATAAATATATCTTCAACAGAATGTACAAGGGGTCCATCGTACTCATGTACTTATTAGGATATCGAAAAGCTTCATCATTGACTTTTAGATAACAATGAGACATAAACGAAAATATATCTTACAGCCTAAAATTCTTGTAATTACCGGAATTGCCTTCATCTTATTCTTATTTACGAGTGAGATCAGTCTTCCGAAAGAATCGAGCTTCAGCACTGGTCAGGATAAAGAAATCGAAATCTCTGTTGATGCAAGTAAGAAGGCGGGTCCACTGCCTGATATTTTCAGGACAGGGGTATTCATTGCCCATGCCCCCGAGTTCCCCCCTGATACACCAATTGGCAGACGCTTCTGGAACGATCAAAAACCTGGGGCAATTGAAATACAAAAACCCTTTTTGAGTCCGCAGCTGTTTCCTCCTGGAAGTACATTGGAAGGTTATACTCAAAGATTGTCAGAATCAGATACTATGAAATGGGCTAAGGAGATCCATAAAAATAGAGGAGAAGTCATCTTTAACCTTATGGGAATGCCCCATTATCTGAGAACCATAAAACATGATAGTCATAGTAAGCCAAAGGATTACGAACAATGGGCAAAACTGGTTCAGGCTACAGTAGACTACGTGAATAACAAGCTGAGAATAAATGCAAGATATATGGTGTGGGATGAACCAGAACTGTTTTACGGGGGAGCTGAGGAAGATTATCTGACACTCTACAAATATTCCGTCATTGGTGCGAAACGTGCAGATAAAAATGCAAGGATAGGGGGACCGGCATCATCAGCGGTCAATGCGACATTTAAAGGCAAAAAGACGCCGCTTATCTATAAACTTATTCGATTCTGCGGTAAAACCGCACTGCCGGATATGGATCTTGATAAATTGCCCATCGATTTTATAGCCTGGCACCATTTTGATTCCATGGCTGCTGCCAGATTAAGCAAGGATGTATCCTTGGTGCAAGGATGGTTAAAAGAGTATGGATATCCTGCTGATCTGACACTGATCATCGGGAGCTGGAATAGCTGGTTAGAATTTCCAAACTCAGGAAGTAAAGAACGCGACACCGAATATCTATCTGCATATATTTTACCTGCTCTTTTAGCTATGGATAGCGCAGGAATCAAAAGGCACACCTTTTTCAGTCTGTTTGAAGACTGGCAGATAAGGGAAGGAGAATCTATATATGGACAGCAGATTCTTAAAAAAAACATAGATATCCGATCAGAGTTCTTCGGCGGTTTTGGTGTCGTAACTAAAGAGTACATTATAAAACCTGCATACAATGCATTTAAGGCATTAAGTATGCTTGAGGGAGAACGTCTTGTTACACATTCTTCGGATCCCTTTATCGCTGTGCTTGCCACTCAGGAGGCAGATAGAACATCGGTATTCTTTTCCAATTTTATACCGGACGCTAAAATGACCATGAGGCTGGCAGGTAATTTTCTTAAAGATAAAGGCTACAGGAAAGATGACATCGAGTTATACGGGCTATCTAAAAAAAAAATAGAGGATATAATCAGCGGGAAGATTTCCATGGATCACGTAAAAGTACCTATGGAAGTAAAAAAAGACCTGAGAGAAGCCAAAGCCCTCATCGAGGGATCACATAAAAGACAGCGTGAAGATGTCAGCATGAAAATCAAGTTCGACAATCTTCCATTTAAAGGGGATGTCAAATATGAGCATTATCTGATAGATGCCAATCATAGTAACAGCTTCGCGCTAAAGGTCAAAATTGAA
>MHYJ01000042.1:9053-9362 GCA_001828445.1 Planctomycetes bacterium RBG_16_43_13 | reverse complement strand
AAAAAAAGGCAGACCAAGAGGCATACCGATATTTATCAAAGACATGGGACAGAAAAGAGGTCCAGAAAATAGAGAGGCTGAGGGATAAAGGAGCTAATCCAGGAGAGATCCTTGCAAACGTTCCTTATAATCAAAGAAAAGAGTTGAAAGAGGCCATTGATGTCCGGGAACAATACTTTCTTCAGAAAGCAGATGAGATTAACACCTGGAATGGAGTGAAGCTGCAAAAAGTTGAGGAAAAGATAATTCATACCACAGGATCTTACGAAGAGACGAAGATTATTCAACCGTATTCAGTTAGTTTAATCG
>MHYJ01000042.1:0-8922 GCA_001828445.1 Planctomycetes bacterium RBG_16_43_13 | reverse complement strand
GATATAAGCGATCTTTTTTTTGTTACGATTGTACCCCTTTGGCTGATCCTTATTTTTACCAGAAAGAATTATCAGATTGTTGGCAGCTCATTAAATTATCTTAATCTGGCCCTCCTGTCTATTGGGATTCTATCTGTCATCAATGGTGGATTAGCGTCTATAAATACGATGCTTTCTCTTATCAAGGCGATGCTTTTCTCCTTTCTAATCATTGATATTGTCAGAAGAAAAGAGTGTGTTGTCTATTTTATGAAGACACTGATTGTCGTAACGACATTTTCTGCCATCGTGGGCATCTTACAGGAGATAATATTCTTGAAAACTGGTGTCATCTTTGCTGCATATGATAAGAGAAATATCGGCTTGATACTTGAGCAGACGTCCATGGGAACATTCCTGAGAGTGCCTGCATTTACGAAGATGCATTTGTTCCTGGCAAATTATCTTGTTTTAAGTCTCCTGATTGTTTTCAATGCCTTTTTGTATCTATGGAATTCTTTGAAAGGAAAAGATAAGAAATGGCTCACCATTTCCATGGTTATTACAGGCATAGCACTGATACTAACTTTTTCAAAGACAAATTTTATTGGATTGGGTGTCGGAATACTGTTCTCTGTGTTGATAAAGTGGCCTCCTTACTTCATACATATATCTTTATTATTGCTCCTTTTCATGGTATTTGCCTATTTGGGTGGATTTGTCCATATCTTTTATGAATCGATTATTTCTGAAATGCAATTATTAGGAGACACAGGTCTTCGATTAGAATTAATGAGGGGGGGTATAGAAGGTTTTTTCAATAAATATCCATTTATAGGCGCCGGCCTTGGGCAAGGTAAAAAATACACTCAGGATGCCATCGGATGGGGGGCCCATAATGCTTTTGTTCTTGCAGCCGACGATGTAGGCATTTTCGGCTTGCTGATCTTTTGCTCTATCTTTTTATATGGCGCATTAAGGTTGATTTTTGCCATATTTATTGCAAGAGATCCGGAAGAAAAAGCCATTCTTAAGACGCTCCTTGTAGGGCTCATTGCTTTATTAATCAATATTCAGTTTCAACCCGACTTTCTATCATACTACAACTGGATATATATAGGCTTCGTCGAAAGCGCTGTCATTGTCATTCGAAAAAGATCCAAAATGTTTCAGCAAGAAAGCATGGCCATGGTGAGTTAATTTGATTAGGATCGGATTTGAGATATTGCGGTATTTAATTGACTTAGTTATACTGTTTTACTAAATTACTGGAGAAATTGCTTAATAAAACGACATGAAAGATCCAACCCTGATAGATTACTGGTTTATTCTTTATAAAAGAAAAAAGGCCATTTATTTAATAATCATGCTATCGATCATATCGGCTGCAGTTATCAGCAGTATACTGCCAAAAACCTATGAGGCAAAAAGTGTTTTCTTCATACCTCAACAGGAAAACAATCTCTCTTTTTATAGAGACAATAATGGAGCGACCCGCAATATGTTAAAGCCTCAGGTCCAACAAGAGGTCCATGCCCCCTATTTGGGGTTCTTGCAAAGCAATGCCATTATAGAGCAAATCCGAAATAAGTATCCCCGGAAGCCCTTCAGCAGATATAAGAAGGATGTTGATTTTTCCCTGAACGATGAATATATGTTAGAGGTATACGTGAGAGACAGGAATCCGGAGGTTGCAGCAAATATTGCAAATGCCTATCCTGAGGTATTGAATGAGATGATAGGCGGGTTTTCGTTACAGCTTGCCATGAAAAATCTCAGGACGTTAGAGACGCAGAAAGAGGAAACCAGAAATAAGCTGGCAGAATCAGAGAAAGCGCTAAAGGACTATCAGGAAAAAAATAAATTATATTATATGTCAGAAGAAGCCCCGCAGCTTGTCTCGCTAAAGGTTAGTTTTATAAAATCGCTGGATGACTCTATGGTCAGCCTTAAAGACACGAGTCAGGAGATAGATAGTGTACAGGCACAAATAAAAAAGGAGACCACCATCTATGTCCCGGAAGAGATGGTCGTAACGACCCCTTTAATTGAAGATCTAAAAAGGCAGATAGTTGATCTGGAGATCAAGATTGCAAGCACAAAGGGCGCCCTCAAAGAATCTCATCCGGCTGTGGTCGCCTTGAAAGAGCAATATACAGAGGCGCAGGCCAATCTTGATAAAGAAGTAGATCGGTTAATCAAGAGCCAGTTAAAGTCTCCTAATTCATTTTTCGAGACCCTTCGCCAGAATCTTGTCAATCTGAATGTTAAAAGAGAAACCCTGGAGACCCGTATTAACGCCCTTAAGAGTGCAATAGCAGATATTGATACGAGGATTAACAGGTTTCATTCCTTTGGTTCTGAGATGAATCAATTATCCAGGGAGGTGGAATTAAATAAGAAACTCGTTGAATCCCTGCAGGTAGGATTCGAAGAAGAAAGGGCCCAGATAGCCAGAGAGATACAGGCTGTGGTCGTAGTGGATGTGGCCACCCCTCCAACGCGGCCGGTATTTCCCATTTTATGGTTAAACGTTCTGGTTGCAACTGCATTAGGTTTAATCGGAGGGGTGTTCTTCAGCTTCTTCCTGAATTACCTTGAATCTATCAGAGAGGACAGGTGGGGGGAGGTGCTTGCGGAGGAAGATGACGAGAAACCAGTGGTAATCTATGAAGACATTTTCAAATAACTTAAAGAAGAAGATCGAAATAAGAGAACGCCTGAATATCCTTAACGAAATACAGAGGCATTTAGAAGGTGAAGGGATTATTTCAAGAACACCCTTTTTGATACTTAGGAGATTTAAAACTTACTTGGAAAGTATTGGAGAAATGTTGATCGGCTGTCTAATTGGGTTATTCTCCACTATAGTTACTTTCATTGTCGTTGTGAAATTACTCCACATTCAGCTCTAATCTTCCATATGTTTATATTTAGAAATCTTAAAAAGGCTGTTGACCTATATGCTAAAAAGGTTAGAAAAGGACATTTTATAAAACTCTGCTGCACGGTCGAGCAAAAAAAAAGAGAAGGAAAGTACCCTTACGAGGGGAAATGGCTCACAACGGATGAAATTACGAGATTGCAGGTAGAGCTAAAGAAAAAAGACAGGGTCATTTTCTGCGAGATACTATCTCTTTATATTTTCTTAAGTATTATCATCCTGGGTTCATATTGGTTGATGGTTCGCTTTCTTATACCACGATAAGGTTACGCGCTTTAAACATATTCATTTACCATGAAAAGATATTCTATTCTTGCTTGCCCACTGTTTTAAACGAGTGGGGCATACTGCTATGGGACAAGCCCGGATACTCACATTATCCAGTTAAAGAAATCACGAAACTACTTTCTCATTGAGCCTATTTGAGAGGGAGAGAGGGATGAGTATCTCGCACATTCAGGAAAACCGGCCGCTATAATTAAACATTATATAGCTGTTGAACAGCCTATGAAATACGCGGAGTTTACTACAAATGACAGGAATCCTCTGAAACGGTTAATTCACAGACGCCGTATGGCCGATGCCCTTTACCATATCGATGATCTGCCCCGCTTCAGGAAAGTTATTGACTTTGGGGCTGGCGACGGACATCTGTGTCGTCAGCTGGCGGATAGGGCGGAAAAGGCCATTATTTTCTGTTACGAACCCTGTTCCTCATTAAGGGAAGAGGCGGTCAATAACCTGAGATATCTGTCCAATGTCAAGGTGATTTCATCCTTGGAAGAACTCACGGGGCATAAATTCGATCTTCTATTCTGCATGGAGGTGTTCGAACATCTTCCACAGGAAGAAACATTTGAAGCCATTGAGTCCATTTACAGGCTTCTGGAAAAGGAAGGGATTGCCGTCATCGGCGTTCCTATAGAGGTGTTTTTGCCAGCTTTCTTTAAAGGAGTGTATAGGTTTCTTGGTCGACGTGGAGAATTTGATGCGAAGATTACAAACATCTTACGGGCGACTTTCGGAATGACCCCCGGGAACCGGCCTGCTGGAGAATTGGAGAGTGGACTGAATTACTACTTTTACCATCTGGGCTTTGACCATCGGAGAGTGTACAAACTCTTGAAGAGCCATTTTGAAGTCTTACGGGTCAAGGGGAGCCCTTTCAAGAGATTCGGCACGTGGCTCAACTCGGAGGTTTACTTTGTAGTTAAAAAAGTAGGATGAGGTTACGATGAAAAAAAATATTCTATTCTTGCTCATAGACTGTCTCCGTGCAGATGTGGCATACGGGGAGAAGGGACAGGCCCAAACGCCCACATTATCCAGTTTAAGAAAACGGGGAACTACCTTCTCAAATGCCATTTCTGTAGCAAGCAATACCTCTCCAAGTGTTGCCAGTATGTTGACCGGGCTTTATCCGTATGCCCATGGGATCCGTAGTCTCCTGGGCTACAAGCTTCATCCCGATTGTGTCACGCTGGCAGAGCTGCTGAAAAGACAGGGATACAAGACCTGTGCGATGGTCAGCGGTCCTCTTACTGAAGAAATGGGGCTCAATCGTGGGTTTGACCGCTATCAATGGCGGTCCGGCAACTCCCATTTTTATAACGGGTTCGGGGATGAACTGGTTACATTTATCAGGGAAAGGTTTCCTGATGGTCCGTGGTTCCTGTTCGTCCATTTCTTTGAACTCCATGTTCCGAGGCGAGTGACAGAACGATTCAGGTCATCCTATTATGGGAAAGCCCCTTATGAACAGTCCCTGTCTTGCCTGGACTGGCATCTTGGAGAGGTATTGAAGGAAGTGGATATGGAAAATACTATGGTGATACTTCATGCAGACCATGGCGAGAAATATCTCTCTCGTTTCTGGGAGAACATTATCCCAAGATACAAGAAACAATTTATGAGAATCGGATGGCGCCTGGGCCCTGAATCGAGGCTTGGCCGCTCTTTGTGGCTTGGGCATAGCTATCACTGTTACGACTTCCTGATGAGGGTGCCTCTAATTATAGCTGGGAAAGGGATATTTCCAGAGGACAGGACCATCACGTCCATGGTGAGTCAGATAGACATTCTACCCACCATCCTGGATGCAGTAGGTCAGCGGGAGGATATGCCCGGCAAGATAGAGGGAAAGAGCCTGATCCCCCTGTTGAGTGGAGAAGACTATACTGACAGGCACTGCTATGTTCAGGCCTGTGATCCGGAAATCCCGGAAACCGAGTGGTTGGCCGGGCTCAGGACGACCAGATGGAAATATCTTATACCCCTTAATGGAGGCAAGCGAAATCCCATGCTTTATGACTTGCAGAACGATCCATATGAGACAAGGAATGTCATTGACAATAACCCCCGGGTAGTTGAAGAGCTACAAAAGGAGTTTGCAGAAATGATAACCAGAGGGGCGCAGCTTTATTCTCCTGATAGAATACGGATGTCAGATGATGAGAAGGAAAAGGTGGGGAGTTTATTAAAAGAACTTGGGTACCTGTAATGGAGAAAACATGATGAAACAAAAGGTATTAATTATAGGAGTAGATGGTGCTACTTACCAGATTATAAGACCCATGATAAAGGAAGGAAAGCTTCCCAACTTTGAGCGTCTAATCAATACGGGGGTTTCGGGGGACCTGACAACTACAATCCCCTCATTGACGCCAACGGCGTTTACAACCCTAATGACCGGGGTTAATCCTGGCCATCATGGGATATTTGATTTTGCCGGTGGGGTTCACAGGGATTACCGATCCCGTATTATTCTAAATTCTTCTAACATCCATGTGAAGACTATCTGGGAGATCATATCTGAAAAAAATAAGAAGGTCATCTCAATTGGCGTACCCTTTACCTACCCGCCCTTTCCTGTCAACGGGATTATGGTCTCTGCCGGCATGCCTAATCCGGAAAAGGGACAGGATGTGAAAATATTCCCACCGGAAGTAGGAAAGGAGATCATGGATTATATAGGAGGAATCCAGCATAAATATCTTACCCGGCGGGGGAGTGGATTCTGTGGAATGCCACAAATGGAGTTTTATGAGGACCTTCAGGAGAAGGTGTACTATGTCTTTGAGAAAGTACGCGGCATATTTTTCTATTTATTCAATAAATATGAATGGGATATCTTTATGGTTCATTTTAACCTTACAGATATGCTTCAGCATAACTTCTGGCGATTCATTGATCCCGGGCATGTATCCTATGACAAGTCCCTGGCTGAACATTTTGAGAATACTATTTATAAGGGATATCAGGACATTGATAAATTGATTGGAGAAGTGTTGGCGAAGACAGATCAGGAAACAAACGTCATTGTTCTGTCAGACCATGGTTTTGGTCCGGTTCATTATTTGTTCAATATGAATTACTGGCTTGAGGAGATAGGTCTGCTCAAACGTAAAAAGAGGTATATCGGTCGTTATAAAGTTCACAGGACTACCTTTCAGCGAGGGCTTTCAAGGTTGGGGTACCAGAATCTTGCAGATCATCTGCCCACCTGGCTTTCCGGAATGAATCTTCCTGTTGTGAGGCGTAACATTGACCCGGGAGGGGCCTTTGCCTTCCGGAATCAGTCAGACCGTTTTGCAGAGATGATAGATTGGAAAAGAACAAGGGCATATGCAGATGTCCACGGCATTAACCTTAATCTCAGGGGCAGGGAACCGGAAGGGGTCATAGAGCCTGGAAAAGAACAGGAGCAGGTCATCAGTTATATAATGAATCAGCTCTTATCCGTGCGTGACACAGAGACGAATGCTACAATCATAGGTGAGGTATTGAAAAAAGAGGACATTTTCAAAGGTCCTTGCACAGAGGAAGCTACAGACATCTATTTCTTCTTTAAAGAAGGATATCACCATATTCCCTCTCCGGATTTCATGAGCAAGGAGAGGTTTACGAAATTAAATGACAGTATACCCTTTAGCGGCCACCACGTTTCCCACCGGTCAACTCAGAAGGGGATATTCCTGAGTAGTGGGCCGGGAATGAAACAGTCAACGGAGTTGCAGGAGGCGAACATGATGGATATAGCGCCAACCATCCTCTACCTCCTCAATTTGGAGATTCCGGCTGAAATGGAAGGACGGGTACTAAGAGAGGCTATAGACGAAGACCTCTTGAACAAACGCCAGGAGATGCGGATAGAGAATAGCGAGTTCAGGGTTAAACGAGAGAGAAAGGCCCTTTCAGCGAGAGAGGAAGAGAAAATCCGGGAACAGTTGAAAGGATTGGGCTATCTTTAATGACAAAATCAGACAAAATGATGGTAATAAGTCTTGATGGGGCGACTTTCGATATTATTCAGCCTATGATTGACCGGGGTGAGCTTCCTAATATTGGAAGTTTGATGTCAAAATGTTATTTTCCAGGCGTATAGGAAAGTCGACGCAGCCATCGGTGAGATACTTAAAAAGTCTGGGGAGAATGTAACCGTATTGATCATGTCAGACCATGGATTTGGTCCTATCTTCAAGAGATTTCATGTTAATAATTGGTTGGCAGAAAAAGGATTCCTGAAACTTAGATATGGCTCTCATCAAAAATGGAGTAGGAAAAACGTGCCTATTACTATGATGGCAAGAATAAATTATATCTTTCCAAGTTGTCTCCATGGGTACCATGGGTTGCATACAGAATTCCAATCTATAAGAAAGAGAGCAGATCCTTTTATGAATTAATCAATTGGGAAGAGACCCGTGCTTATGCTGATAACCATGGAATAAATATAAATCTGAAGGGAAGGAAACCCAATGGAATTGTTTCTCCTGGTCAGGAATATAAGAGTCTCATAGAAACATTGACTACAGAGTTGTACAGTTTGAAGGACATGAATGGCTCCGAAAAGATTGTTGAGCAGGTCTTGCGCAAAGAGGAGATCTATAAAGGTCCCTTTATTAATGAGGGAACAGACATTATTCCCCTTCTTCAGCGTGGGTATTATATAGCGTATCAGGTAGAAGGAAGTTTGACATTCGATCGAATTCCGGATTTTCATATAAGTGGTCATCACAGCAATAATCTCTGTACTCAACAGGGAATATTAATTGCCAATGGAGAAGTCATAAACAAGAATGGAACACTGAGGGGAACAAGAATTCTGGATCTGGCCCCCACTATTCTCTATCTTATGGGCCTGCCGGTTCCGGGAGAGATGGAAGGGAGGGTCCTTTGTGAGGCCATACGCCCTGGGCATCTTGATGCCAATCCTGTTATTTTGGGGCAAACAAAAGGTGATAGCATTACACAGGTACATCGCCAGAAGATAACCCTGTCCGAAGAAGAAGAAGAGGAAGTCAAAGACCAGTTAAGAAATCTCGGATATCTCTAAAAGCACCTGAAAGGAAAATATCTTTAATGAAGTTATCCAATAGAATAGTCTCCAATACCATGGACATCTTTACCATAGATATTGTGAGCAAGATTATTGGAATGGGTTTTATGATTTATGCTGCACGGGTTCTTGGTGTAAAAGAATTTGGTACCTTGATCCTGATAGGGACGGTGATCAACCTCTTAAATATGTTCAGCGCTGTCGGTATACGCCCCATGGCGATCCGGGAGATTGCAAAAAATAAAGATCAGGGAGGTAAATACATAAATAATGTACTGGGACTTAGGCTGATTCTGGCATCTGTATCCTATATGATACTCATCCTTGTGGTTTTAATTGTTGACTATGAACCCAGAGTAAATAAGCTGCTCTACATCATGGGTTTGTCCATGTTTCCTGAGGCCCTGGTCAACACCTTTGGCATCGTCTACATTGCATTTGAAAGGATGAAAATAAACGCGCAAATTTCCATAGTTATTGGCTTTTCATCAACCTGCATATCGATCTTGCTCCTCTATCTTGGATATGGAGTAATGGCCCTTGTCCTGAATGGAATAGCCTTTAGTTTTTTAAATGCTATTATTTATGGATATCATATCTGGACACGTTTCTTCCCTTTCAAGATAGAGGTGAAAGTCAGCATCCTGCGATGGATGTTTTT
>MHYJ01000041.1:10343-10653 GCA_001828445.1 Planctomycetes bacterium RBG_16_43_13 | reverse complement strand
ACTGTATAAAGGAGCTCGTCTCCGCCAGTCCGAGAGATACTGCCATTGCGGTTCTGAAGAAGATGCAGGAGTTGGATGTCTCCCAAATGCCAGTTCTTGAGAATGGCAAGCCGACAGGTGCGGTATATGAGGATGACATAATGCAACTCATAATACAGTCGAAGGAGTTAGACAAGATATTCGTAGATGAGATTATGGGTAAGCAGTTCCCGATACTGGGCAAGGACGCCTCACTTGATGAGGTAATGCGTCTCATAACAACGCAAAACCCCGCAGTATTTATCGAACTCGGTGGTGGCAAATATGACAT
>MHYJ01000041.1:9869-10271 GCA_001828445.1 Planctomycetes bacterium RBG_16_43_13 | reverse complement strand
GACCCATCCACAGGTGCGATTATGCCGCCTGTGTATATGACATCCACATTTGTGCAGGAGGCGCCTGGTAAACACAAGGGCTATGACTATGCCCGCACGAATAATCCGACCCGCGCAGTGCTGGAGAAAAACCTTGCCGCTTTGGAGGATGGCAAATTCGGGCTGGCATTCTCGAGCGGGTGCGCCGCTGTAAATACTGTCCTTAATCTCCTAAAATCAGGTGACCACGTCGTTTCCTGCAGAGACCTCTATGGTGGAAGTTATCGCCTCTTTACACAGGTCTATGAAAAATATGGCGTCCAGTTCACGTTTGTTACCACATCCGACCTCCCGCAGATAGAGAAAGCGATAAAACCGAACACGAAACTTCTCTGGCTTGAGACGCCGTCCAATCCGCTATTA
>MHYJ01000041.1:3681-9767 GCA_001828445.1 Planctomycetes bacterium RBG_16_43_13 | reverse complement strand
CTCAATCTGGGTGCGGACATAGTAGTTCACAGCACCACAAAATATTTGGGCGGGCACTCTGATTTAGTCGGCGGATGCATTATAACTAATAATAAAGACATCTATGAACAACTGAAATTCTATCAGAACTCAGTAGGTGCGGTGCCGGGCGCCCTTGACTGCTTCCTCGTCCTACGCGGGACAAAGACGCTTGCCGTTAGGATGGAGAAGCACTGCGAAAATGGCAGGGTGATTGCGAATTTCCTGAAAGGACATAAGGAGGTAGCCCGAGTGAATTATCCCGGATTGCCTGAATTCCCCGGCCACGAGATAGCAAAAAGGCAGATGAGGGATTTTGGTGGGATGGTCTCCTTCGAGCCGAAGGGCGGGCTGGAACGTGCAGTGCGGCTCGTCCAGGCGACCAAACTATTTTCACTCGCAGAAAGTTTAGGCGGCGTAGAGTCCTTAATCGGACACCCTGTAACAATGACACACGCATCTATTCCAAAATCGGAGAGAGAGAAAGAGGGGCTTGGCGACCTACTCATACGGTTATCTATAGGCATTGAGGATAAAGAGGACTTGATAGAAGATTTGGAGCAGGCGATTTCCTCGTCTAAATAGGTTTTTTACATCCCTAAATCCCTCCCTGTCGTTTAACTATAAGAGACGATTATATGTCCACACTCGAGAAAATATGCGTAGTAGTTATCATCATCGTCGGACTCGCTACTGTCATTGGAGGGATGCTCTTCTTCAGTAAGGATTGGTCGTCGAGGTTGAAGAGAGACACCTCAAATAGCGTGGCAACGGAAATAAACCAGAAAGAGCATACGTCTGCGAGCGACAAGGTAGAAAACGCAGGACAGGAAAAGGTTGACCCAGTAGTGCCGCCCGCCAATGCTAAAGGCACAGACGCTAAACCGCCCGTAACGGATTCTACGCAAAATCCGCAGGTGAAATTCGGCAGTATAAAGGGGACAATTATGGGCAGGGCGTCTAACTCTCCTATAAATGGTGCGATGGTAGATGGAAACGTCATAAAGCAGGAAGAGGAGGTCGGCTCCGTCAGGATATATTCTAAGGAGGATGGCACATTCGAGTTGAAGAATGTCCCTGTCGGGGAAGGATGGTGGCTCACTATTAGTAAAGAGGGCTTCGCCACTACTACGAAGGAGCAACTCGCTGTGCAGGCGGACACCGCTACAGATGTAGGTATAGTATATTTAGAAAAGGGCGTGGGCATCGAGGTATTTGTAACGGATACGGCTGGTCTGCCTTTAGGCGGGGCGGAGGTGTTGGTTCAGAAGACAATCAGGGTTGTCGGTAGGACTACGGGAACGCGCAATATAAAATCACCATACATAACGGACTCCAGAGGCAGGGCTACCATTACTGACCTGGACAATGACATCTACTACCTCACGATTACGAAAAATGGCTATGCTACCTCAGGCGGGCATAATGTCAGGATAGTCGGTGGCAAGCCAGATAAACAGAACTATAAGGTGCAGTTGGTGAAGCAGTAGGGGTAAAAGTTCAAAAAGCAAAAATAAAAGTACAAAATTAAGGAAGAACTATGATAGAGAAAATTCAAGAATCAAAGAGCAAAATGCCCCCCACGCCAAAGATTTTGGTGTTGCACTAACAACTTGAGCCCACACCCAAAGGTGTTTTCTCTTCTGCACTAACTCGCTCGTTTTGTCCATAGAAAACTTTATAAGGCATATTTTACTTACCCATCGTCAAAATTTCTACACAATTAAATGGGCGCTGTCCCTAGTAATTACTAGTAATTAAAAAAAAGAAGCTTTTTATTGAGGAAATTTCTAATTAGATTTGGTAATATTGAGTTTTGATAACTTTGGATTTTTAAAATGCCATTAGAACGTTTACAAAAGGTGTTAGCCCGCTCGGGCTTCGGCTCCCGCAGGAGGTGTGAGCAACTCATCTCGGCGGGCAGTGTAGAGGTTGATGGCAGGGTCATCACTACTATGGGCTTCAAGGTTGACGCATCAAAGAGCAAGATTAAATGTGATGGCAGATATGTCAAGCAGGAGAAGAGGCATTATTTCCTCCTCAACAAGCCGAAGGGTTATATCTGCACTGCACAGGACGAGAAGGGGAGGCGGAAGGTCGTTGACATATTTAAAGGTGTGAGGGAGCGGCTCTTCACAATCGGTCGGCTGGATGCGGGGTCGGAGGGGCTCATCATAGTAACTAATGACGGCGAGTTGTGCGACCGATTGACGCATCCGCGATACAGGATACCGAAGACGTATCACGTAGTCGTGGAGGGGCATATTCCCCCGGACACTCTGGAGAAGATACGAAAGGGCGTGTGGCTTGCCGAGGGGCGGACTGCCCCAGCTAAAATATTTGTAAAAAAGATTCTGAGGCAGATCTCAGTCGCCGAGATTACGGTTTACGAGGGTATGAATAGAGAGGTGCGGCGGATATTTGCGAAGTTTGGATTAAAAGTAACTCATCTGAAGAGGATAAGGATAGGGGATTTAGAATTGGGCAGCACGGGTAGTGGCAGATTCAGGCCGCTCGACAGGGGCGAGGTGGATGGGCTGATAAAGTTGGCGCGATAACGAAAATATTGTTTGACAATAAAGGGGTATCCGTCTAAAATCTCACACCGATTGGAAGATATTAGTTAAGGTTATTTAGTTTATGTGAGGAGGAGATGATGAATACTGTGGTTAAGAGATTATGTGCGACAGTGGTTATATTTGCCCTTGCTATTACATTGTTTAATTGCGGTGGCGGTGCGACCACGAAAGGTGATATGAGTAAGTTAGACGCTGGGAAGATAGATGTGCTGAAAGGGATGGCAAGGGTCGTTTTAGATAATGGGCTTACCGTCGTAGTCAAGGAAGACCACAAACAGCCGGTTGTAACCACGATGATTTGGTATAAGGTCGGCTCTGTGAACGAGCAGGAGGGGATTACTGGCGTATCACATTTCCTCGAACATATGATGTTCAAGGGGACTGATAAATATAAAAAGGGCGATATAGATTTGGTTACCTTTAGGAATGGGGGCCAGAATAACGCCTTTACTGGTGAAGATTATACGGCGTATTTCTTTGACTTTGCTTCTGACAAATGGGGCGAGGCGCTCGAAGTTGAGGCGAGCAGAATGCAGGGGTGTTTGATGGATGAAAAGGAGTTTGAGGCAGAGAAGCAGGTTGTCATAGAGGAACTACATCGTGCTTTGGATAGACCTTGGGGCAAGTTAAGCTTCGAAGTTGAGAAGAATATATTTACACAGCATCCGTACCACCATCCAGTTTTAGGTTGGAAAGAAGACCTCTTAAATCTTACGAGGGATAAGATGGTAGAGTATTATAAGAAATATTATGTTCCTAATAACGCTACGCTTGTTGTTGTGGGAGATGTGGAAATGGATAAGGTGTTTCAGAGGGTTAAGGATCTCTTCTCTGAGATACCAAGAGGGGGCGATATCCCGCCTGTAAGTATAGTAGAACCGCCGCAGGATGCGGAGAAACGTGTAGAGGTTAAGGACGAGCGCGGTATGAATCTATCTCGTCTTATGGTTTCCTTCAGAACTGATAAGATAGCGACAGACAGCGATTATGTCTTTGATTTAATAGGATTAATTCTGAGTGATGGTAAAAACTCTCGCCTCTACAGAAAGTTAGTAGAAGAGAAAAACGTTGCCAACTCAATTGATGCGGGGAATGATGCCCGTAAATATGATGGTGTGTTTACTGTGAGTGTTGAGCTTGCCCCAAATGCGGATTTAGAAGAGGTAGAAAGGATTATTTATGAGGAGCTCGACAATCTGAAGAATAGTAATGTTACTGATACTGAAATGCAGAAGGCAAAGAATAGGTTGATGGCGAATAAGATATTCGGTATGGAGTCAACTCGTGGTGTTGCAAGCTTGATAGGGAGATATGAAACAGTCGCAAGTATTGACTATATATCTACTTATCTTGACAGGATAAATGCAGTTACGAAGAACGATATAAAAAATACCGCCGAGCAATTTTTTAGAAAAGAGAATAGGACGGTCGGATGGATTAATACGAAAAATCCACAACCTACAAATGGTGGCGAGAAGAAGGATAGCCCTACTAAAGAAGAAAAACCGTCATATAAAGGTGATTACTCTCCTGACTTTTCCTATTTTTCAGGTAATGTGAATTCTAATCCAGTAAACAATAACTCTGAGCAGAGCTCATTACCTGTTGTAGATTTAGGTGAGGTATGGGACGTTCGACTGGATAATGGTCTTACGGTTCTTGTTGTCAAGAGGGCTGACTTGCCTGTTGTTGCAGTAAGGGCATTTGTGAACGCAGGCAGTGTATATGACCCGGATGATAAAGCAGGACTTGCCAATATAGTGGGCGATATGTTGGATGAGGGGACAAATAATCCTATAACTGGGGTAAGTCGTTCATCTGCTGATATTGCCGAATCTATAGAATTTATAGGTGGTAGTTTGTCCACATCTTCACAAGGTGTAGAAATGAAGGTCCTTTCTAAGGATACTAAGCTTGCTTTGGACTTGCTGTATGATATGTTGAAGTATCCATCCTTTCCACAGGATAGGGTAGAGCATATAAAAGAGCTAACTCTGGCAGAGATAGAGGGTGATGAAGATAATCCAGATTCTGTGGCAAGGAAACTTTTCTACGAGAATGTATATGCAGACCATCCACTTCGTAGGCCAGAAATCGGCCACGCTAATACCGTATCTACAATTACAAGGGATGACATACTTTCACATTACAAAAGATTCTTTAGACCTGATAACACCATAATAGCTGTTGTAGGAGATGTGAGTCCTGTCAAGGTTGTTAATGCTATAAGGTCTCGCTTTACTAATTGGCTCGCAGAAGGTGCGATCTCTCTTCCTGAAATAGCTAAGCCAAAGAAGCAAACCGCACCAAAGATAGTTTGTAAGAATATGAATACCCAGCAGATAAAGGTCTATATAGGGCACCTTGGTATAGAAAGGGCTAATCCCGATTATTATGCCCTTACTGTGATGGACAACATATTAGGGGTCGGAGCTGGATTTACTGATAGATTGTCTAAGACGTTGAGGAATGAAGAAGGCCTTGCCTACGTAGTATATGCGAGTATAACAAGTAGCGCTGGTATATATCCCGGTGTATTTACAAGTTATATAGGCACAAAACCGGATAACAAGGATAAAGCAGTAGGTGGTATATTTAGAGAGATAAATAAGTTTCTCAACGAAGGAGCAACAGATGAGGAGGTTCAGAATGCCAAAGATTATCTAATTAGGAGCTACGTATTTAGGTTTGACAGCGTGTCAGAGATTGCCAACTACATTGTTGCTACCAAGAGATATGGCCTCGGTTCAGATTTTGCGAAGAAGTATCCATACTATATAGCGTCAATCACAAAGGATGATGTTATGCGGGCTGCACGTAAGTATCTTGATACACAGAACTATACTATGGTAATAGTAGGTCCTGTTGATGAGAAAGGAAATGTTATCAAAAAGGGAGAAGAAGGACAGCACTAAATTGCCGCCTATAATCACATCTATAAGCTATTTTGTGAATAGTTTATCTCTTCCTATAATATGCGTAACAGTATGAAAGCAAAGTTTGTTCTGGAGGATGGTTCCGTATATAGCGGCACCGCCTTTGCCAGCGAAGGTGAAAGAAGTGGGGAGGTGGTTTTTAATACCTCTATGTTCGGCTACCAGGAGATTCTAACCGACCCATCATATAAAGGGCAAATCGTTACTATGACCTATCCCCTCATAGGTAATTACGGAGTTAATGCAGATGACGTAGAATCTAATCGTGTTTGGGTAGAGGGTTTTGTAGTCAAAGAGGTGAGTAAATGCACAAGTAACTTTCGCTCTTCAGAAAGTTTGCAGAGTTACCTAAAACGTTCTGGTGTGGTTGCTATAGAGGGTGTTGATACCCGTGCCATAACCAAAAAGCTTAGGGTAACCGGCTCTATGAATGGTGTTATATCTACGGTAGATTTGGATGACAGAAGCTTGGTTGAGAAGGCACGTCGGGTGCCAAAAATGGTGGGGCTGGATTTAGCAAAGTATGTTACCTGTAAAGAGATAATTCATTGTA
>MHYJ01000041.1:0-3662 GCA_001828445.1 Planctomycetes bacterium RBG_16_43_13 | reverse complement strand
AACTTTAGAATCGCCACGGTTCAGGGTAGCATTGTTAGATTGTGGTGTGAAGTTTAATATATTACGTTCGCTGGTGAAGATGGGATGTGATGTAACGGTATTCCCTGCTACTACAAGCCATACCGAGATATTGAAATTTAAGCCAGACGGTGTTTGTCTATCTAACGGTCCAGGCGACCCCGCGGCTGTTACATACGCTATAGAGTGTGTTAAAGGGCTTATCAAGAAAGAAATACCTATATTTGGTATCTGCCTCGGCCATCAGATTCTGAACCTCGCTTTTGGGGCTAAGGTATATAAAATGAAATTCGGTCACCACGGTGCAAATCATCCTGTTAAGAACTTAGCAACAGGCAAGATAGAGATAACCAGCCACAATCACGGCTTCGCTGTGGACGAGAAAACAGTGAATAAGGTGGGCTTGGAGGTTACTCATATCGACCTAAATGATAATACGGTAGAAGGTGTTAGCCATAAATCACTCCCTATGTTTTCGGTCCAATATCACCCAGAGGCGTCGCCAGGCCCACATGATGCAAGTTATCTATTCAATAGATTTTGTGAGATGATGGATGGTGTAAAGGCGAATTAAAATAAGTTTAAATATATTGAAAAGAAAAATGTCTGTCAAATGTGTAGTAGGCGTTCAATGGGGAGACGAGGGTAAAGGGAAGATAGTCGATATAATATCTAAAGATGCGGACTTAGTGGTCAGATTTCAGGGCGGTCCCAACGCTGGTCATACCGTAGTAGTTGGCAACGACAAGTTTGTTCTCCACCATATTCCATCTGGGATACTGCATAAAGGGACAACCTGCGTCATAGGAAATGGGACCGTGATAGAACCGGTTGGTTTGCTAAAGGAGATTGATGATTTACGGAGTAGAGGTGTAAAGATAGATAAGAACCTACTTATAAGCGAGCGGGCGCATCTAATTATGCCATATCATAAACTTCTTGATGTTCTCTCTGAAGAGTCATCTGGGGCGAAAATAGGCACCACGCAACAAGGGGTAGGTCCGTGTTATTCTGACAAGATATCACGAAAGGGGATAAGAATGACAGACCTGTGCAATGAGGAATGTTTCCGTGCTACGTTAACTCATATGTTAGAAGAGAAAAATAAAATTCTAACGAGTGTCTACGGACAACAACCGCTGTATGTAGGAAAAATATTTGATGAATATGTTAGTTACGCCAAGCACCTTAGACCCTTTGTAACGGATACTACCGAGCTTATCAATAGGGCAATAGATAAAGGCAAAAATGTCCTCTTCGAGGGGGCGCAAGGGACTATGCTCGATATTGACTTGGGAACATATCCCTATGTAACCTCTTCCAATGCCGACGCCTGCGGCATCAGCGCCGGCTCTGGTGTCCCGCCCGCTAAAATAGGTAATGTTATCGGTATCGCTAAGGCATACATCACCCGCGTGGGCGGAGGTCCTTTCCCCACAGAACTCACAGGTGAGTTTGGAGACGCACTCCGCGAAAAGGGTAAGGAGTACGGCTCTACAACCGGCCGCCCGCGCAGATGCGGCTGGTTCGACGGCATAGTCGCGAGATACGCCGTAATGATAAACGCCATCAATACCTTCGCCATAACGAAACTCGATGTCCTGAGCGGTCTGGATGAAATAAAATTTTGCACTGCATATCGGCTAAATGGTAAAATTATATCGAAGATACCATCCGACGCTACGGAGTTGGCTCAATGCCAGCCCGTTTATAGAAACTTCAAGGGCTGGAATGAGGACATCTCCGCGATAAGGAAATATAGTGATTTACCCGTTAATGCAAAAAAGTTCCTCCAGTTTATAGAGGATTTCACGGGCGTGAAGATTAAAATTATCTCAGTCGGCTCGGAGCGGGGAGCCACCATATTGAGGAAGTAGATTAAGATGTCTGATGACCTTACTGGAGTAACAATACCGCGACACATCGCCATTATTATGGACGGTAACGGCAGGTGGGCTGAACAACACAAGATGTCCCGCGTGAATGGGCATAGGCGAGGTGCTGAGACCGTCCGTGAGATTACGCGCGAGTGCGCCCGCCTCGGCGTGAAACGTCTGACTCTCTACGCCTTCTCGCAGGAGAACTGGAAACGTCCCAAATACGAGATATCCTACCTTATGCGTCTCTTGAAAAAATATCTCGCCAATGAACGCAAGGAGTTTATGGACAACAACATAGTATTTACAGCCATAGGGAGATTGGGTGAGTTATCAGACGGCGTGAATGGTGAGTTGACAAAGTTGGTAGAGATGAGTAAGAATAATACAGGTATGACATTGTGTTTAGCCCTTAACTACGGCGGCAGGGCGGAGATAGTGGATGCGGCGAGGGCAATGGCGCGGGATGTCCTCGGCGGGAGATGTGATTTATCAAAATTGGATGAAGGGGGATTTGCAAAGTATCTCTATGCGTCTGATGCGGACGACCCTGACCTATTGATAAGGACAGGCGGCGAGATGAGGGTCAGCAACTTCCTCCTCTGGCAGATTTCGTATGCGGAGATATGGGTTACGCCTCTCTTCTGGCCCGACTTCGGGAAGAAGGAACTTTATGATGCAATCCGCGACTTCTCCACGAGAGAGAGACGTTTCGGAGGGCTGAATAGTAATGGAAGATAAAACCAGAAGGGTTCTAATAAGGGTAATCGGGGCGCCAATAATACTCGCCATTTTAGGCGGGGTATTATATTGGGACTATGCTCGCAAATCACACCTTGGGCTTATGATAATAATGGCTATATTCACGGCAGGGGGGCTGTGGGAGTTCTACAATATGTGTCGGTTGAAGGGGTATAATCCAGCGAGGTATGTAGGTATAGTAGTAGTAATATTAGGTAGTATCTTTCTAATTATAAGATATGAACCTGATGGGCTATTTGCAAGATTTACAAGGTATGAACCTAATAACCTATTTATTTATTATACTGCTATTATCTCTATTATAACAGTATATTTGTTGATAAAGATTGTTTTTAGATATAATAAATTTTCCATTATAGACGCCTCTTTAACTCTTATAGGTTTTGTCTATCTCACACTATGGATTATTGGTATAGCATACGCTGTTACTGTTAAAAATATGTTTATGCGAGGTGATATTATAATATTATATCTATTTGCAGTAAACAAAGGTTCTGATATGTTTGCTTACTGCTTTGGTAAGTTACTTGGAAAGACAAAATTAGCGCCAAATGTAAGTCCAAACAAAACAGTAGTAGGGGCAGTCGCAGGTCTTATAGGAGGAACGACAATTGGTACACTTATAGCCAGTCCATTTTACCCTACAGAAGTAGGTGATTATTCTATTGCTATAGAAACAAGTATAGTAGCTGCAGCAGCCCAACTCGGTGATTTAGTTGAATCAGTAATCAAGAGATGGGCAGGGGTAAAGGATTCTGGACATCTACTACCAGAATTTGGTGGGTTTCTTGATACAATAGATAGTTTTTTAGTAAGCATTCCAGTTTTTATGTGTATTATGCCCCTATATATGCACTGGTCCTTTAATATTGGAGCTATGGCATTATAACTTTATGGAAAAAACTATCGAACTAACGAGCCAAGAGGAGACGGCAAGAATCCTCGGGGTATATGATAAAAACCTGCGTCTCGTCCGCGAGGCGACAGGGGCGAATATCGTTGTGA
>MHYJ01000040.1:14395-15492 GCA_001828445.1 Planctomycetes bacterium RBG_16_43_13 | reverse complement strand
GGAGATAAAGGATTTTTTCGAATCAAACCTAAAACGTGATTTGAAGTTGTTCAACGAATACCACGCCCAGATAGTAGAGGTGGGAAAGACGTTCTGCCGCACGAAACCGCTCTGTGATAAGTGCCCTCTAAAACAATTTCTGCCAAAATGAAAAGGGCGGTCTATTACGACCGCCCATTGTTTTTCTCTTTAGCTAAATTACGACGCCTTTGCGACGTTAATCGCCTTAGAACCTTTGCCATCCTTCTGGACTTCAAACTCCACCTTATCACCTGCTGCCAATGTCTTGAACCCGTCCATCTTCACAGCTGAATAATGAACGAACAGGTCCTCTGAGGAGCCATCCATCTGAATGAAACCGTACCCCTTCTGGTCATTAAACCATTTTACTGTTCCAACTACCACTTCTACCTCACCTCCTTTTACTCAAATCAAAATAAATCAAAAACAAACAGGGCAAAATAGTAACATTTATACTTTGAATGTCAAGAACTTTTTTTGTAGAATCCTCACTATACAACAATATGATAGCAGGCACAGGACTTGATATAGTAGAGATAGAGCGATTTAGTAAGGCGTTGGAAAGAAACGGGAAGACATTTATTAAGAAGGTCTTTACAAAAGGCGAACGTAAATATTCCGACTCGCAACACAATCCCCTTCAGCACTATGCCGCACGATTCGCCGCTAAAGAGGCAGTGCTAAAGGCAATAAAAACAGGATGGACAAAAGGAACGTCTTGGCAGGATGTGGAAATAATAAGATGCAGAGATGGTTCTGTCAGGGTAAGTATGAAAAATATATCAGAGAAGATAGCAAAACAGAAGAAGATAAAACAAATACATCTAACTATTACACATACTAAGGACTACGCTGCCGCCTTTGCTGTTGCAGAAATGTAGGGCACTACCTTATATCTTCATCGCTCTCGAGGGAGTCCTTGAAACTGTCGATATGTTCTATTAAAACGCCTGTCCCTTTAACTACGCAGAGCATAGGGTCCTCTGCCCGAGCAACCGGTATGTCAATCTCCTTGCGAATTGCCTTGTCAAGTCCGCGTAAGAGCGAGCCGCCACCGCAGAGCGTTATGCCACGCT
>MHYJ01000040.1:10645-14388 GCA_001828445.1 Planctomycetes bacterium RBG_16_43_13 | reverse complement strand
GTCTGCAGAAATCTCAGGCGGGGTCTTCTCAAGTGTATCCTTTATCGCCTTCACTATTGCATCCACCGGCTCTTTCAGCGCCTCTCTAATTTCTTCTGAGCTAACGGTTACCTTACGGGGCATCGATGCCATTAAGTCCCTCCCGGCTACTTCAATTGTTGTCTCCTGCTCCATCGGATACGCCGACCCTATCTGTAATTTTACCTTCTCTGCGGTTTGCTCGCCAATCAAGAGGTTATACGCCTTCTTCATATATTGCATTATTGCCTCATCCATCTCATCACCAGCAATACGTATTGATTGAGACGACACTATACCGCCAAGTGAAAGGACCGCTACCTCTGTGGTGCCGCCGCCTATGTCAACTATCATATTGCCTATGGGGTCCTGAATAGGTAGCCCTGCCCCGATACCGGCGGCTATCGGCTCTTCTATTAGATAGACCCTTCGTGCTCCCGCCCTCTCCGCAGAATTGGTAACCGCCCTTTTCTCCACAGCAGTGATGCCGGACGGTATGGATATCGCTACGCGAGGGGTCAAGCCCGACTTTCTGTTGTGAACCTTTTGTATGAAATAGCTTATCATCGCCTCAGTTATGTCGAAATCAGCGATTACACCATCCTTTAATGGGCGTATTGCTACTATGTTGCCGGGCGTCTTACCAAGCATCTCCTTCGCAGTGTTGCCGACAGCCCTACCGTTTAGGAGGACTTTATTCGTGCCTTTTCTAACTGCTACGACGGATGGTTCAGACAGGACTATTCCCTCGCCCTTCACATAGACCAATGTATTACAAGTGCCAAGGTCTATGCCCAAGTCCTTTGAAAAGAGCCGCCCGAACAATCTCTTTATAAACGTTAATTTCATCTAATCGAACACCATTACAAAATAAACACTTCTATACAAGATATTTATCGGCAATTCACATTAGAAAGTGAACTTCTCATCTTTGAATTACGGCAAGTAAATACCGTTGGGATGGAAAAGTCAAGTAAAAGTTAAGAAAAAACCCTGCTTCTCTACTTTTTACTATCGCCGGCTGGAGGTGCAGAAGGTGATTTCGCTGGCGGTTGTTCTGGTGTAGCGGCTCCGCCCTCGCCTGTAGCCACCGCCTCACCCTCCGGCTTATACGGTCCCAATATACCCATAGCTGTCCAGCCATACTGCTCGTGGAGTTCTTTACCTGCAATATAGATAGCAGAACAGAAAAATATGAACGAAAATATTAGCAAGAGAGTCCAAACATCGCTCTTCGGCTTTTGCTCTATGGGTATTAGTTCCGCGCCTACTACACCCTTTTTCTCTTCTACTACTGCAAGTGGTTTAGCCGCTGCGGCCGGCGCCACCTCCTTACCACCTTCTTCTTTCTTTTTCCTGCGGAATAAAGCCATAAAATTATCTAAATAAAACTACTTATTACGTGCATCATCATTTACCGCTACACTCTCTTTCTGGAAGAGCACCCTCGCAACTGAGAATGTCTCATCTACTCTGTCTATAACAACAGTCGCTATATACTTATCACCCCGCGAGATAGCGAACTCCTGACCTACCTGCACACCATCCTTCTCACCAATACTTAATACACATATCTTTAGCTCCTCGGAAGAAGACATAACTTTACCGGAGAGGGCTTTAGTACCCATCTGAGGGAGACGCGTGCCTCGTCTCTCGACCTCTGCCAGAACCTCTTTGAGTTTCTTTGTCTCTCTTGTAACAGTTACGTGCTCTCTCTCAAGTGCTGCCAATTGTTTACTAAAATTATCCACATCCTGTTTGGCATATAGAAACGCCTGCTGGGCATTCTGATAACGTCCCTGTGCCAACTCTAAATTCCTCTTATATTCCTCTACTTTGGTCTGTAGTTCCGTTATCTGCCTCGTCATCACGGTCTCCAACGTGATTATCCTGTCTATTTCCTGTTGCAGGAAGTCCAGACGCCCTTGAAGGGTATTAATCTCACGTTCCTGATTCGATATTATCTCATCCTTCGCCTGTAGGGCGCCCTCAAACTTGGTAACCTTGTCCCGCTCGATATTATACTGGTCTCTTATATTTTTGAATGCGACATTCCACGTCTCTATCTCGGCGGTTTTCGTCTTATAAGTCAGGTAATGCTCATTCGCCTCCTTGTGTAATTTGTTGGGCCAATCTATCCTCATAGCATATAGATTTGCTACCACAGCGAAAAATACCGCCGCGACGAGGAGATTCAGAATTACAAACACCTTTGTTAGAATACTCATAAATTTACCTCCCTTATAAAGCGTAGAGGTTATAACATTACCACTACATTGTCAAGAGAAAAACCAAATATCTCTGATATAAAGACGTAAATCCCATCCAAAACTACTTACACCTTCTTCCCCCTAATAAACGATGCGACAATTATTACCACAAGTGCTATTAAAAGTATATAGATAAATATATCTCCAAACCTGCTGTAGAGAGAATTATCGCTCGATATCGCAACCCGCCGCCGTAGGACGCCCTCGACCTCTTTTATTTTACCCTCCGCATCTGTAAGGACAGCAGAGAGATTTCCAGTCGGCGATATAAATGCAGATATCCCCGTATTCGTTGCCCTTACTATACCAATTCTATTTTCTATAGCCCTAAAGGCCGTTATCGCCAGCATCTGGTCCAACTCACTGCTATCCTTATACCAGCCATCGTTAGAAATATTCACTGCAAAATCGCCGCCCTTCCGTCTAATCTCTCTAACTAATTCAGGAAATATGCTCTCGTAGCAAATCAGGATGCCGAACTTTTTCCCATTAAGGTCAAATATCTCAGTTGAACGTCCCGCCTCCAGCCGCGGCACACTCGGCAGTTCCGAATAGTCCTTTATGAGTTTATCTATGAACGGGATACTATTCCGCAGTGGTATATATTCCCCAAATGGAACGAGGTGGATTTTATAATACCGCCCTATCGCCCCCTCCTGCGGGTCAATATAAACCGCCGAATTATATGTGTTACACTCCGACCATCTAATCTCTCCTCCCTCATACCATTTATCAGGCGGCTCTCCAACCTCGCACCCTATCAAAAACCTTACCCCCGACTTCGCAGACGGTGTAATCAACTTGCTATAATGCAAATGTTGCCAATCGTTGTAGAATTTGCCCTTCCGCGATTGGTATATTAGTGGATATGGAAACATCGTCTCCGACCATACTACGAGGTCGGGCTTGCCGGTTACCTTTTCCGTCAGGACAAGATGTTTTTGATATATCTCGTCCAATTCCATCTGCACCTCTTCACTGCCCCTGCGGGCGGCGAATCTCTTCAATTCCTGCGGTATATTCGCCTGCACTATTGCTATCTCAGGACCATCCTTTATATCGAGCGAGTTCAATCTGAGAAAGCCATACACTATAGACACTGCAAGCATTATGGCTAACGCAACAACGCCAACCCGTAACTGCACGTTACTCTTTACCTTTGCCATCTCTACCTCACTCGACAGCATTATAGCGTGTGCGATAAGCCCATTCGCAAAGGCAACGATAAAGGACACGCCGTATATGCCTGTTACATCAGCTATCTGGATAAATGTAAAAAACGAATACTGCGTATGTGCAAAATAAAAGTATGGGAGTCCCGTAAGCAGAAAAGAGCGGACAAACTCGAGCAACGTCCATACAAGTGGAACTGCCACCACCAGCGGGAGACGTCTCCCTATAACGACAAACCTAACTGCGAGGGCAAAGACCGCAAAATAGAGCGCTAAATAGATT
>MHYJ01000040.1:10279-10555 GCA_001828445.1 Planctomycetes bacterium RBG_16_43_13 | reverse complement strand
AAAGCCCGCCAGCCCTTCCGCTCCCTAATAATAAAGATTATAAGCGGAACCAGAGCCACCCACGCTAAAACAGGCAGATTTAGCGGATGAAATGACGCATATAGCAAGAGCGCCGTCAAGAACGGGAGAATGTAGTAAACAAATTTCAACCTCAACCTCCTTTTACACCATACAACAACATTTAGAAGCCACTTTACATGCATGTAGAAGTATCATACACGCATAAGTTACCCCCAAAACCTATTGAGACACCACTTGCATCATTTACATGCATCT
>MHYJ01000040.1:3814-10203 GCA_001828445.1 Planctomycetes bacterium RBG_16_43_13 | reverse complement strand
GCTACTGCGGAATTCGGCGGTATTATGATGAGGCAGTCCGCTCGCGTCAGGGCAAATATGTCGGCAGAGCCGTGCCAAAAAATCGGCTCTACGAAGTAACGAGCGGTTTCGCTATCATAAATAATTTTCCCCGGTATATATTGAACCCTGTCGGACGTCTTAGTAAATGCCACTTTCATCTCTGCCCGCAAAATCGGTCGCCCACAAGCATTATTCCCATACATCAGTCCCAAAAACGGACGCACAAAAACCTCAAATATCACAAATGTTGAGGCAGGGTTACCGGGCAGTGCGAAAACCCGTTTTACTCCCTTCTTCCCGAAGTAAAACGGCCTCCCCGGCTTTATCGCCACCTGATGCATAACACACTCCACCCCCTCCGCCGCAAGTGCCTCCGTAACGAAATCATATTCACCGACGGATACTCCACCTGAGATAATTAGAACATCTCTTTCCAATCCCTCTGCAATTTTGTGTCTTATCTCGCCCTTCGTATCGCGCGCAACGCCAAGATTGTCGCACTCAAGCCCCATCGCAAGAACCTGCGCTGAAACGGAATAACTATTGCTATTCCTAATCTGCCCCTTTGTCGGCTTCTCTGCCACTTCAACGAGTTCGTCGCCCGTGCTGATAACCGCCACGTGCGGCTTTTTATATACTCTCACCTCCGCCCTGCCGACAGCGGCGAGGACGCCTATCTCTTGAGGACGTATGAGAGAACCACTTTTCAGCACAACTTCACCCTCTTTCAAGTCCTCTGCAAACTCACATATATTCTGACCAACTTTAGCAGAGGAGAGAATTTTTACCTTGTTTGCTCCTATTGCCTCCGTCTTCTCCACCATAACAACTGCGTCCGCGCCCTTCGGGATTGGGGCTCCTGTCATAATCTTCGCACACTGCCCTTTTGCGACGGTCTTAGTCGGGAATTTGCCCGCGGGCAACTCCTCTACAATTTCAAGTGTGGCAGGCGTTTTGGCTGTATCGGATGCGATGACGGCATACCCATCCATAGCGGACTTGTCGAACGGCGGCATATTTATGTCGGATGAAACATCCTCCGCAAGGACACACGCCAGAGAGTCCGCAAGCGGAAGCGTTACTACCTCCCGTGGTGGAACGTCCTTAAAGATTAGTTCGCTTGCTTGGGCTACGGTTAGCATAGAATGACACTATTGTTATAAGGTTACACTTTCAAGTTCTACTTTTTCCAAGCTAAGTGGGTAAAGTAAGTCAAAAAGTAGTTACGTATTCTAATATCTAAAAATCTTCAACATCCCAGTGATAGTTACGAGCAAACTTCTTCCAATCCAAATCGTATATCCTCTTCTTTAATTCAGCACTAAAATCGCACAACATTCCCCGCTGGAACCACACTATAACCAAGTCAGAAAAACTTTCATCATGAGGCAGAGATTTAGCTTCCTCTTCTGATTCAAAACACTTAGATTTTAACCTTACGCTTACCCAAGTAGATGGCAGTACTCCTATATAGTCACGCTTAATTTGCCCAGGCAGATAACCCTCCCGCTTAGTCTTCTTGAGTTGCCTGATGAACTTATGCGAATACTTTATTCGCTCATCAGGATTAAGAATATGAATAGGTACTTCATGCCATATATTCCTTATAGCAGTAATAAAACGTTCTATGTCACTTTTAGCCCACCCCTCATTGTATATCCCCTCTAGAGATATCCACCTATTGCGGTCAACATAGATGCCGTCAACCCAAACTAATATACCGCTTTTCAGTTTAATCTCTTCTCTTGTTGGTTTATCTTTACCTATTACAAACACCTCATCTTTGGTGCAAATCAGAGATCCTACTTTTGACATATTATCCTCAACTTGCTTAACAAATCCCTAAACCACATCTTCTTACCTACATCTACAACCCTATCATCAACCAATATAATAAAAGGCGGTTTCTTGTCAAGCCATAAATAATCATAAGGCACTTTATGCTTATTCAGCCAACGTTTGAGTGGTTGTGTTTCTGATTTTGCCCGAGCAGTATAGATGGCAATTTTATATCCTAACTTTCTTACAAACCGCATCCCCTTAATAACCTCTTTGTTAGGTTCTCCAAATTTTCCACATCCTCGGAGCGGATTGCCATTCAAGGTCTTCATCAACTTCCTATTGTCAGATAACGTCCCATCTATGTCAAAGGCAATAACTTTCGGTAGATGGTTTGGCCAGTTCACTTTATCTGCCGTTATCTGTGATATTTTATCCAATGCTCTACTTAACGTCATCTTCTTTCTTTGGAAATAAAGGATTACGTTGACCGTAAACAGAACCCGTTACAGGATGGTTTGAAAGCCAATCGAGAAGTGGCATTGCACGATTGCCAAGTGTTTCAAAGGCGGCGGACGAAATATTCTGCCACGTCGTGAGGGCAAATGTACGGTTTCCCTGTTCTCTCAAATGTCCCTTAAAAGCCGTATAGAAGGTCATATCCTGCAGGTGATTTATATCACCTATATGGATAAGGTGAAAATCCCAACCTTTGAATTCAGCAACCATATCCACCAATACATTCCCAAATAACCAATTCCTCATCAACTGATAATACTTATTGCAAAATGTCGCCTCTCCATTGATTTCGCCATATCTATTTTCTGGTTTCTGGACATTCTTAAAATATCGTTCTATAAGCGACTCACCTTGTTTGAAAGGACCTGACTCCCAATAATCGCAATGTTTTTGTTTAACACCTTCATTATCTAAATACAGACGGCATATTTTTTCAGCATTACTTGTGTTCTTTTTCTTCTTTACGCAGATGCTGGATTTAGCTGTTAGCTTTGCATCTAAAAATGTGATGATGCCCTTTCCATTATCAAGATGCTTTATATGAATAGCATCTATCTCCGTGTATTGTATCTTGCCTGGTATTACTCTGCCCATGCTATTAGTTGGTTCAATTAACTTTATCGTCTTTAGAAATATATCTTCACTATTATCTCGATTAGAATCTGGCCTCCAGAATAACGTATCACTCCGTTCCCCATACCGAAGGCGAATTTTGTCTTTATATTTATCACCCATACCCCCAAGAAGTGGTTTAATGTCTAAATGTTTCTGTTTGGAGTCCTTGAAAAGTATATTCAAACTCTCGAAGACAGTAAAAGTAACTAAATCCTCGCTTCGTTCACTACACAATCTGCTGAGAATTCTCTTTTTACCATTGACTATAAACCGTCTTAGTTCTTTAGGATCTATTTTATCTTCAATTATATTCCCATCTTTATCTAATGGAGCTTTTCTTCCAAAGTCCTTGTTCTTACGAAGTTCGTCAGCAAGAGGAACAGCAGGTAGAATAGGGTTACTGCTGTAGATGGTACCTATTTGCCTATTTGTCCTTTCGATACCATTTTGCCTATTTGTCCTTTCGATACCATAAAATCCACCCCCCATTTCTCGTGCTTTCAGTTCTCTCTTTTTATCCATATTACTGTTCTCCTTTATATCTTATCCAGCCCATACTTCTGCAATTTATACCTGAACGAACTCAAGCTCATTCGAAGGAGTTGGGATGCCTTTGTGTGGTTGCCGTCGCTGAGTTTGACTGCATCCTTCAGGTAGTCCATTTCCACATCACCTATAATCTTCTCTAAGTCGGCTCCATCTTGTGTTAATTTGCTGACAGTTGTAGTTTGAGGAAGTGATATCTGCCCTATGTGTTCAAATAAATCATCTTTCGATATTTCCTCTCCCTCTGAGAGTGCAACGGCTCGTTGGATTGTATTCTCTAACTCTCTTATATTGCCGGGCCATTTATAGTCCATCAGGGCAAATTTGGCATCCTCTGTAAATCGATGGACGTTTTTATGCATCTGTTTGGCGAACTTTGATAGGAAGTAGCCGCTCAAGAGCGGTATGTCCTCTCTCCTATCCCTAAGCGGTGGTATTGCTATCGGTATAACGTTTAGACGATAGTATAAATCCTTTCTGAAATTTCCATTTTTCACCTCTTGTTCAAGGTCTTTATTTGTGGCTGTGATTAGACGGATGTCAACCTTCTTATTAGCTGTGCCTCCAACGGGCTTGAACTCCCGTTCCTCTAAAACCCTCAATAGTTTTATCTGCAGTTGTGGGCTTGTATCACTTACCTCGTCGAGGAAGAATGTTCCCTTATCCGCGACCTCGAGCAAGCCAACTTTATCAGCGACCGCACCTGTAAAGGCACCCTTTATGTGGCCAAAGAGTTCGCTCTCGAGGAGCGTCTCCGTAAAGGCACCACAGTTGACTGCTATGAATGGCTTATTTAATCGAGAAGAGCCATAGTGTAGGGCGCGGGCGACGAGTTCCTTTCCCACGCCGCTCTCCCCCTGAATAGTAACTGTGCTATCCGTAGGAGCGGTGCGGCGAATGAGGTCATAGACGAGTTTCATCTGGTCGCTACTTCCTATCATAAGTCCTGTAGCGCGGACGGCCTCATCGAATGTCTTCTTCGTCTCTGCCTGAACATCTTTTAAGTGCAGTGCCCTTACGACAGTAATTCTGATGTCGAGGTTTGTATCGAAGGGCTTTTTTATATAGCCGAATGCCCCGAGCCGCATCGCCTCCACTGCCCTCTCCCACGTAGAGCATGCGGTCATAATCACAACTATCGCCTCGCTGTTTATCTCCTTCAACGTCTTCAGAAGCTCAATGCCGTCCATCTCAGGCATCTTTATATCCTGTATCACCACATCAAAGGCGGTTTTCTTGAATATTCTTATTGCATCTTTTGGGCTTGTCGTAGTAGTAACCGCGTAGCCCTCTTTTCTAAGGACGACGGATATCACATCACAGATGCTCTGTTCGTCGTCAACTATGAGGATGTTTCTGCTAACCATATCTAAGGAATTCTATATAGCATCCTTTAGACCGTCAACACTTTTATTTTTATGATTGTTAAACAATATGTGCAACTGATACGTATAATACTAATAGAGAGTAGAATATGATGAAAAGAGCAATATTATATATATGCCTTTCGGCTTTAGTATCTATAGGTAATCTCTATTCGCAGGATGACAAAAATCCAAATGGAGATGATAAAAAACCGGAGAAGAAGGTAGAGAAAAAAGCGGATGAGAAGGTGCTACTAAAGGCAACTTATCCGAAAGGGTATAAAGAGAAGGTCTCCTTTGAATTCACTGCAAAAGGCAACATTGCAACGGGCACAGGACCTGGACCTGCCGCTACCGTCAGCGAGTGGAAGACCGAACTTGTTCAGGAAATAACTACCGAAGGCAATCCTCCCAGAGTAAAGAGAAAATTCAAGGAGGAGGACGATGACAAGACCGCAACCTATGTGAAGTTTGATGAAACAACAGGCAATGTGGCAAAGTTGCTACCAGGCAATACAATCAAGATAGGAAAACCATGGAAGCCGAATCCAAAATATACTGCGTCAATATTATCATTCTTTCTCAATGGAGAGGTATGGACTATCACAGAGGTTAGCAACTTCGAATGCACGTTGGAGGAGGTAGCAGAGGGCGAGGCAAAGATAGGTATAACTGCCGCCGCAAAGATGCAGCTAAACAACCTCGAAACATCTGTTGGAAAATATAAAAATATAAACTTTGATATAAGTATTACCGGCAATATGACCTTCGATATGAAGGCACAGAAGGTTACATCACTATCGCTCAAGGCGAGCGATGCGCACTTTACGGTAAAATGGAGTGGTGGAAAGGTAGAAGTAAAATACGACGAGTTTGCACTTAATTATAGGGCGTCACCAATCTCTGAATAGCACGGATTCTCATCTCCATTTAGAAGGTCAATTTTAATAATTGCAACTATCTACCGCCATCTATATAATTAGCCACATTATGAAAGTTACATACAGGTCGCCTGTAATACTTGCGATTATTTCATTGACGTTACTGTTCTTTCCATCAAATCTCACAAGCACCGCAAAACTTACTACGCTTGCAATATTTATACCTATAAATAACATTGCTGACAGTTTCTCATCATTCCTAAATCGGCTCATACCTCCATCCTCAAGCGTGGACTACCAGAGAACGGAGGAGTTAGAGCGCGATAATCTAAAACTACAGGACGAGGTCAGAAGATTAACGAATGAGAACACAGCACTAAAACTACGGCTACAAAGTATCAGTAATTTCAAGGAGCTCTCATCAGACACATACCAAAGCATACCTGCTGATGTCATAATACCATCCGACCCATCTAATTGGCGAAAATCACTCGTAATCGCAAAAGGCAGTAAAGCGGGGATAGAAAAAGGTATGCCCGTTGTCTGGGGCAATCATTTAGTAGGCAAGATATCGGACGTTGGGCCATTTACAAGCCAGGTATTATTACTCACGGACAGGGGATATAAGGTAGCCGCCCTGCCTGTTCCTCAATATACAAAAGAT
>MHYJ01000040.1:3487-3648 GCA_001828445.1 Planctomycetes bacterium RBG_16_43_13 | reverse complement strand
GAGAAATCGAATATGCCGCCTATGAGCGAGGTCCCTACTATCGGACGCAGATAAAGCCGCTTATCAATCTACAGAACCTTGAATTTATAATAGTTCTAAAGAAGTCGCGTTGACAATGAAGATACCAACTACAGTTATACTATCCATATTAGCCCTTATAA
>MHYJ01000040.1:0-3337 GCA_001828445.1 Planctomycetes bacterium RBG_16_43_13 | reverse complement strand
GGGCGGGTTTGCTTTATTATTTTTAATCGTAGGTTATATGATTATGCTGGTGCGCAATCTATTCTTTAGGGGCGATATACTTATGCAGTCGCTAATAATCTGCGGTGGTTCCGTGATTGTCAATATAATATACGCCTTTTTTGTATTACTTGCTGGGAATATCTCCTTCGGTGAGATGCTTTTCCGCAGTTTTGCTATATCTCTATATACTATGGCGGTATCGATGGTAATAACAACCTGTATAAATAGGATAAGGATGAATACTATCGAATATTACTAAATTATTATGGAGCGACGGCGTCTAATAATACTGAGCTTGATGTTACTAATACCTATCGCAGGTATAGAGGCACGGCTTTTTTATATACAGGTAATTAAAGGTGACGACTATCGACAGAGTATACAAAGCACAAAGAAACGTATCCAGCTGATACCCGCCCCTCGTGGTAAGATACTTGACAGAAATGGCAAAACGTTAGCCCTCGACGACAGGGCATTCGAACTTTATCTCGTCCTCGATGACTTTGAGAAAGATAGTAGGAATATCGCTACGCTTTCTAATATCCTAAGGAAATCGCAGGGTGAGCTATCGCTGGAGATAGCCAAAATAAACAAGAAGATAGAGAACATTGCTAAGAGACGCCCTAAAGACGAATGGAAGAAATTATATAAGCGCGAGAAACGCACCCCATACCTTGCATTTACTAACGTGAATTTCTACCCTGAAGCGGTAACAATAGAGACACATCCGGAACTATTTTCAGGTGTGATAATAAAACAGGCACTAAAACGCACTTACCCCTACGGAAAGACAGCCGCTCATATACTCGGCTATCTCGGTAGCGCAAAGGTAAATGAAGAAGAATTCAATAGATTATTGAAAGATGGTTACTTCACGGAGGGCTTTGAGGACGTAATCGGCGAAGACGGTATAAATTCACTCGTGAGAAGGGGCAACTTTGATGATGAACTAACAGGAAGGTCTGGGCTGGAACTAATAGACGACAGCATACTACACGGATGGCCAGGACTTGAGATTGTTGAGCGAAATCTATACGCAGGAGAAGAAAGTGCAGAAAAGACAATCCTAATACCGCCGAAACCAGGTAGCGATATACAACTTACCATAGATGTAGACCTGCAACAAAGAGTCGAGGATGCAATCCAAAGTATAATGGGTGCCGCAATAGTTATGGATATAAAGGACGGCTCTATTCTCGCCATTGCTTCTAATCCGACATTTGACCCCAACCATTTCATCCCCCCTACCCCGCGCGGTATAAATATTTCTCAGATGTATCTTAACAATAAGGAGACAAGACCTATGCTAAATAGGGCAATCAGCGGTTACTATACACCCGGCTCGATATTCAAGGTCGTAACAGCAACCGCCGCCCTTGAGGAGAAGGCGATAACACCGGAAACACCGTTTACCTGTTCAGGCAAATTCTCACCGTCTTATGAACATTTCAATTGCTGGGTCTATAATAGATACCAGACGGGACACGGGAGTGGTATGACTATTCATAGTGGTCTACAAAAGTCGTGCAATGTATTTTTTTTCAATGCGGGCAAAGTTACTGGACCAGAGGGACTACTGAAATGGGCTGATGCTCTTGGCTTCGGCAAGAAGACGGGGATAGAACTACCTTATGAAAGTGCCGCCTCGATACCGTCGCTGACGTCGCTACCAGAAAGGCGATGGGGGCTTGCAGATACGTTAAACATCTCAATCGGGCAGGGAGAGATATCCGTAACACCTATTCAGATGGTTCGTATGATGTCGGCAATCGCGAATGGCGGATACCTCGTAAAACCGCATATAATTAAAGACAACGTTTCTTCGACTACCGAAAGTACCCCTCCGAACGACAGCACTAATAACAACATTACAGAAACACAACCTATTGAGAAAAAGGAGATTTTGTCAGAACAGCCATTAAATCTTAATATAAAACAGGAGACACTAAACGCTATAAGGGAAGGACTATATGCGGTAGTCCACGAAGAAGGAGGCACGGCACACAATACTGCGATAGGAGGTATCGACACAGCGGGCAAGACGGGTTCGGCACAGACAGGAGGTGATAAGGGTTCACACGCCTGGTTTGCTGGTTTCACACCATATAAAGAGCCGCGTTATGCGTATGTGGTAATAGCAGAACACGGTGGTAGTGGTGCCGGCGTCGCCGCACCGGTAGCGGCAAATATTGTAGGATATATATTGGAAAAGGAAAAAAAGTAATATTATGGAGAAGGTTAACTGGAAAATCATAATATCTATCTCCGTTCTATGTATATTTGGCATAATCTCCCTCTGGACCGTGGCGCCGCTGGTGCCAGATAAAGAACCTATCAAACAGACATTTTTTAAACAACTCGTGTTTATGCTAATCTCGACAATAGTTCTCCTCGCCCTTCTCCTGCCGAGCTATCGCTATGCGAAGAGGGGATGCTATATATTCTACTTTATCATACTCGTCTTACTGATATATGTAACCATAACAGGCAAAGACATAAAGGGTGCATCTCGTTGGATACCTATAGGTCCATTTATGCTACAACCGTCGGAGTTTATGAAACTTGCCATTGTCCTCGCATTGGCACGTTTTATGATGTATCAGAAAAACATTTCGACCATAAAAGGACTAATAGGTCCCTTCATTCTTGCTGTAGTCCCGATGGCTATAGTCCTCAAACAGCCAGACCTTGGAACTGCCATCATATTCTTCCCTGTTCTATTAGCTATGGTATATGTAGCAGGAGCAAAGGTCAGGCACATCATAGTAATATTACTACTCTGCGCTATTTCTATACCCGCTATCTATACATTTGTCTTAAAGGACTATCAGCGGGAACGTTTTCTTTCCTTTATAATGCCAAGCAAGGTGGAGCACGATAAACGATACCACCAAGACCAGGCGATAAAGGTCATAGGTGCAGGAAAAATCCTTGGCACAGGTCTTGGTGAAGGAATGCTTACTGAGCCATATTACGTTCCAGAGCGACATACTGACTCTATATTCACCGTTATAGGAGAAGGAACAGGGTTCATCGGTTCTACGATACTCCTTATCTGTTTTATAGTATTACTCTACCAGTCCCTTTTAATTGCCTACAGTACCCGTGAGCCCTTCGGCAAACTCATAGCTACGGGTATGACCACATTTCTCGCTATACAGGTAATAATAAACGTAGGTATGAATATAGGTGTTGCACCTATTACGGGCATAACGCTCCCATTTGTAAGTTATGGCGGTTCCTCCCTTTTAACCAACTTTATAGCCGTAGCGCTGATATTGAATGTTGGAATACACTATGTACCTACTTTTTCCGG
>MHYJ01000039.1 GCA_001828445.1 Planctomycetes bacterium RBG_16_43_13 | reverse complement strand
GGGCCAAACCATCTCAGTATCTGATACAACAAATAAGAGTGGGACATGTACTACTGGAGCTTCAACTACTAAAATTTATCTCTCCATCAATGGTTCCACATATGACCCATCAGACACCTATCTTGGAAGCAGAGCAGTGCCTGCCTTTGGTGCAGGTTCTCAAAGTTCTTCTGGGACTACCAGTGTAACTATTCCAGCGGGTACACCTGCTGGCAGTTACTATCTGATAACAAAGGCAGATGCAGATGGGGTTATTGCAGAGACAAATGAGGGCAATAACTATAAGTCCACATCTATACAGATTACCTCAACTGTTGACCTTTACCTATCCAGTAGTTTATCAGCGCCGGGCTCAGCAAATGCAGGTGATGCTATATCAGTATCTGATACAATAAATAAGAGCGGGTCAGGTGTTACAGGCGCTTCAACTACCAAGATTTATCTCTCAACTGATAATAAATATAGTTCAGGAGACACTTACCTTGGAAGCAGGGCAGTGCCCGGTTTTGGTGCAGGCGCTCAAAGTTCATCAGGCAGTACCAATGTAACTATTCCTGCGAATGCATGTAACCAAACTTATTACCTGATAGCAAGGGCGGATGCAGATGGTGTTATCGGTGAGTGGAATGAGGGGAATAACAGCAAAGACATATCTATAGCGATTACCAACACTGGGGCCACTGTTGACCTTTACATTGCCAGTGTCACAACTCCAGGCTCAGCGAACGCAGGTCAGACCATCTCAATATCTGATACAACAAATAAGAGCGGAGCATGCACTACTGGAGCTTCAACTACCAAGGTTTATCTCTCAACTGATAATAAATATAGTTCAGGAGACACTTACCTTGGAAGCAGGGCAGTGCCCGGTTTTGGTGCAGGCAGTGGAAGTTCCTCAGGCAGCACCAGTGTAACTATTCCTGTTGGTACACCTGCCGGCAGTTACTATATTATAGTGAAAGCTGACGCAGATGGCGCTGTTGCTGAGACAAATGAGGGTAACAACTATAAGACAAGCGTTTTAACCATTCCATAACAGAAGCGGTAAGATTGATTATTCAAAGGGAAGACTCCTTGAGGGGTCTTCCCTTTTTTTTGATGAGAAATGAGTAGAATAATAACAGAGTTATCCCTATAACCATAACAGGTCCGTAAGTATTTCTGTTCTATAGACGAGAGACGCTCACTGCCCTTAAGTTTCGGGGCAAGGAGGCTCTGAGTTTTGCAATCCTTGCAAACGAGACCTTATCAGGCAAAGAAGCCCTTGAATCAATAAACGGAGAAAGATAGCCACAGACAAACACAGACTATTATATAGGACACAGATAACTGCTGATTATCATGATTAACCGAAAAATAGATATAGAACTGAGAAATGCAGTAAAACTGACAAAATAGATAGGGAAGGCTGGTGAAGAATTTCTACCTGTCTGCCGACAGGCAGGTACGACACCTTATAAAAAAGAACTTTATGGATTTAACAGAAGACATTGAAACTAAAAGGCTAAAACAAATCCCCCCTTTAGTAAAGGGGGGATGGGGGGATTTATATGTCGATTATAGAAATTCTGAGACTGCCTTCCCTATCTCTATTTCAGGGAGAAAGAAACATGTGTAACACCAAAATAGAAATGTCCTAAAATAGCCATGCCATACAGCTATCCTTTAAACTCTCCCTGTCTGTCATGCTGGCTTGTCCAGCATCCTTCTTCAGAGGGATTCCGAACAAGTCGGAATGACAACTGCATTGAGCAACAATTTATAAAACCAGACATTTCTATTTTGGTAAAAATAGGACATTTCTAAATTGGCTTGACAGGAGAAAGAAACATGTTGACTTTTTAAAAGGCTCATATTAATATCAGTATAAGTTTTGTAAATTCTGAATATAACCTTTAGTGGTTTTTAGAGAGAAGAGATAAATTGTAATGTTTCTTTTGATAGAGTTAAAAACTTTAATTCGGGTGTAATGAGATTACACGAAGGGAGGTAGTTATGAAAAACACATTGAGGACAAGATGGTTTTTATTAATACTACTAATATTTCTTGCATCCCCAGTAGTTAGGGGGGAGGCAAAAGAAGGTGTAGACAAGGATGCATTTATGAAGAAGGTGTCAGCGCTTCAGATGCCATTCATTGAGAATCAGGGACAGATTAAAGATAAATCAGTGAGGTTTTATGCCAATACCTTTGCAGGGACGGTATTTGTGACTGATAAAGGAGAGATTGTTTATAGCCTGATAAAAACAGACCCAAGACCACAGACCATAGACCACAGACAAAAAGACAAAACTCCGAACCTGCCTACCGGACAGGCAGGCACAGAGCACAGACAAAATATCTCTGAACTCCAGACTCCAGACTCTATCACAAGGGCAGTAGCATTAAGGGAAAGCCTTGAGCGCCATAAAGACTCAAAAATAGAGGGCATTAACAAAGCTGAAACAAAGGTAAATTATTTTAAAGGCGCAAAAGAAAACTGGAGGACAAATATCTCAACATGGCAGGAGGTAAGTCTTGGAGAGGTTTATAAAGGCATAGAGCTTAAGCTAAAGGCTTATGGAAACAATGTTGAGAAGTTTTTTACAGTTCATCCTAAAGGCTCAATTAATGACATAAAGCTAAAGATACAAGGGGCAAAACAGCTTACAGTAAATAAAGATGGAGAGCTTGAGATAGAGACAGAGATTGGAACTGTCAAGTTTACAAAACCTGTAGCTTATCAGGAGGAGACAGTAAATGGACAGCATTCAGGGGTCAGCGCTCAGGAACAAAACATAACTATTACGGAAAGACAATACATTGAAGTTGCTTATGTAGTCAAGGGTAATGAATATGGTTTTCAGGTTGCACAATACGATGAAACAAAACCGCTTATTATAGACCCTACCCTGGTCTACTCAACATACCTTGGTGGAAGCGGTACTATTGATTTCGGTCAGGGCATTGCTGTAGACAGTTCTGGAAATATGTATGTATCAGGGACTACCTCCTCCACCGACTTTCCGACTGCATCTCCTCTACAGGGAAGCAATGCAGGAGGCAATGATATTTTTGTCGCAAAGATAAATGCCTCTGGCTCAGCGCTCCTCTACGCCACATACATCGGTGGAAGCCTGAATGATTCCGGCTGTGGTAATATTGCTATAGACAGCTCTGGAAATGCCTATATAACAGGGTACACTTACTCCGCCGACTTTCCAACTGTATCGCCAATACAGGGAAGCCTTGCAGGGGATAGAGATGCTTTTGTCGCAAAGATAGATGCCTCAGGCTCAGCGCTCATATACTCAACGTACCTTGGGGGAAGTGGTTATGATTACCCATGCGGTTGGGAAATTGCTTTAGACAGCTCTGGAAATGCATATATATCAGGTGAAACCACCTCCACCAACTTTCCAACTGTATCTCCAATCCAGGGAAGCAATGCAGGGGGTTACGATGCCTTTGCCGCAAAGATAAATGCCTCTGGCTCAGCCCTCGTCTACTCAACATACCTCGGCGGGAGCGGTACTGATGCCGCTTGGGCAATTACTGTAGATAGTTCTGGAAATGCATATATATCAGGCTACACAAATTCAACCAACTTTCCGACTGCATCTCCAATACAGGGTAGCAATGCAGGGGGTTACGATGCCTTTGTCGCAAAGATAGATGCCTCTGGTTCAGCGCTCGTCTATTCAACGTACCTCGGGGGAAGCAATTTTGAAGAGGGTTACTGCATTGCTGTAGACAGCTCTGGAAATGCATACATAACAGGTAAAACCGACTCCACCAACTTTCCAACTGCATCTCCAATCCAGGCAAGCAAGGCAGGAGGCAGGGATGCCTTTGTCGCAAAGATAAATGCCTCAGGCTCAGCCCTTCTCTACTCCACATACCTTGGTGGAAGCGGTTATGATGTGGGCTGGGGCATTACTGCAGACAGCTCTGGAAATGCATATATATCAGGTGAAACCACCTCCACCAACTTTCCAACTGTATCTCCAATCCAGGAAGCAATGCAGGGGGTTACGATGCCTTTGCCGCAAAGATAAATGCCTCTGGCTCAGCCCTCGTCTACTCAACATACCTCGGCGGGAGCGGTACTGATGCCGCTTGGGCAATTACTGTAGATAGTTCTGGAAATGCATATATATCAGGCTACACAAATTCAACCAACTTTCCGACTGCATCTCCAATACAGGGTAGCAATGCAGGGGGTTACGATGCCTTTGTCGCAAAGATAGATGCCTCTGGTTCAGCGCTCGTCTATTCAACGTACCTCGGGGGAAGCAATTTTGAAGAGGGTTACTGCATTGCTGTAGACAGCTCTGGAAATGCATACATAACAGGTAAAACCGACTCCACCAACTTTCCAACTGCATCTCCAATCCAGGCAAGCAAGGCAGGAGGCAGGGATGCCTTTGTCGCAAAGATAAATGCCTCAGGCTCAGCCCTTCTCTACTCCACATACCTTGGTGGAAGCGGTTATGATGTGGGCTGGGGCATTACTGCAGACAGCTCTGGAAATGCATATATAGCAGGTGAAACCGAATCCACTAACTTTCCGACTGCATCTCCAATCCAGGCAAGCAATGCAGGAGTTAAAGATGCCTTTGTCACAAAGATAAATGCTGCTGGCTCGGCCTTCATCTACTCCACATACCTGGGCGGAAGCGGCACTGATTACGCCTGGGACATTGCCATAGACAGCTCTGAAAGCGCGTATGTGATAGGCAGAACCAACTCCACCAACTTTCCGACTGTATCTCCAATCCAGGCAAGCAATGCAGGGGGTTACGATGCCTTTGTCGCAAAGATAAGCAGTTTCATGGGTGACATAAACAAAGACGGGATTGTTGACATACTCGATGTGATACTGGAAGTAAGAATGGCTCTGAAATTAGACCCTGTTCAGCCCTGTTCAGATATAAACAATGACGGCATTGTGGATATTTTAGACGTAATTCTGACAGTACGGATGGCGCTGGGATTAGACCCGTTACAGCAGTGTATTTAATTCAGAGTAGCTAAATTAAATTATGGAGGTTCAAACTCAATGGTAATCAATAGTAGTCACGAAAATCTGTATTCCTGTTTTAACAGGAATACAGAAATATAGGGCAGGTCTACGTGTCTGCCCGAATGTATAGAAAGGTTAAAGGGCAACCTCCCGATGTTTCAGTGTGCCCTACAGAAACATTTTTTTAAGGAGTTTTTATGTTTAACAAAAAACTAATATTTTCAGCAGTAGTCCTTGCAGTCTTTCTGCCTGCATTAGCCTTTGCCGATACGGTTGATTTACCGCAGACAGGGCAGACGAAGTGTTATGACTCGGCTGGAGTTGAAATATCATGTGCCAGCACAGGGAAGGATAGAGAGACAAAGGCGGAGGTAGAACAAAAGGCATTGATGAAAAAAATTTCAGGACTTCAGATGCCATTCATTGAGAATCAGGGACAGATTAAGCCTGTCCTGAGCAAAGCCGAAGGAGCTGAGTCAGTAAGGTTTTATGCAAACACCTTTGCAGGGACAGTATTTGTGACTGACAAAGGAGAGATTGT
>MHYJ01000038.1 GCA_001828445.1 Planctomycetes bacterium RBG_16_43_13 | reverse complement strand
CATCAAGAAGCCCTTTCGTTTCGAGTATATTATTGCGTTTCTCGCGGATTGGTGTCAGAAATGTATTAAGCCGTTCGGCGAGTTCGCCCTTACATTCTGTGCAACCAATCTTGGCTGTGGAACATTCGACTTTAATCTCTCCTACGCGATTCTTTTCACTAAAGAGGTTATGATAACTAAAAACATTGCACCTGTCAGGATGTCCTAAGTCAGTTCTCCTTATACGTGCAGGGTCGGTGAACATAGACATCACCTTTTTCTTAATCTCTGCCACTTTTTCACATAATTCTATTGCATTACCATATGACTTACTCATCTTCCTACCATCTGAGCCAAGTATACGTGGCACCTCCGTAAGTTTCGCCTGCGGTTCCGGGAAAACAGCTCCAAATAAAGAATTAAAACGACGGACAATCTCTCGAGTAAGTTCGAGGTGCGGGAGTTGGTCTTCGCCAACAGGGACAGCATCTCCTTTATACAAGAGTATATCCGATGCCTGTAAAACAGGATAACCGAGAAAGGCATAGTTACTCACATCTTTATTTGCGAGTTCTCTAATCTGCTCTTTATACGTGGGGCAACGTTCGAGCCAGCCGAGTGGCGTTATACAAGATAGTGCTAAATGCAATTCAGCGTGCTCTGGTATAGCCGACTGGACGAAAATGGTGCTTTTCTTCGGGTCAACTCCACAGGCAATCCAATCGGCGACATTTTCGCGGGTATATTCAGTAATTCTTGACGTGTCTTTGTATTCACTCATCACTGCGTGCCAATCGGCAATCATATAGAAGCAGTCGTATTCGTCCTGTAACGTTACCCAATTTCTCAACGCACCAAAATAATGCCCAATGTGGAGCATCCCTGTCGGACGCATACCAGAGAGAACTCTTTTTTTAGCCATAGATATTATTTAATAAAGTTATAGTGTAATCGGGGCTAAAAACCGTCGCCATAAATCTTGCCGTATTAGTTAAGAATGGCTGTAGAATTGTAACCGTCCCTCCACCCCTGATTAAGAATATCAAGGCAAATAATCCAAACGGCTCAACCATATCCATCACCGACTTCATAGACGAGGGCAGAAAATATCGTAATACCCTTGAGCCGTCAAGTGGTGGAATCGGTATCAGGTTAAACACTGCCAGCAACAGATTTATGAAAATAACACTGCCGAAGAAAAAAGCGTTGTAGGACTGAGGTTGAACAAGGTTAGGTGCAACTGAATAGATTCCGAAGAGCATAGCAAACCCTAAAACCGCAAGTATGATATTAGAAACAGGACCTGCTAATGCGGTAAGAGCCATCCCTAATGATGGGTTTCTAAAGTTAAACGGATTTATCCTGACGGGCTTCGCTCCGCCGAAGGCAAACCCCATTGCAGTTAGAGTAATTATAGGTAACAATATAGTGTTAAAAAAGTCAATATGTCTTATTGGGTTGAGAGATAGGCGGCCATCCTCTTTACCAGTAGGGTCTCCTAATGCATAGGCGCTGGCGGCGTGGCAGATTTCGTGTATTATAACTGATATCAGCAAAACCGCAAATGCTATGACAATCTTGATAGTAGAGTCGCTCATAATAGTTTAATTGCTACAATGGATGAGTTAGTTTATTATACACTCAAAATGATTGCAATATAATTTATCCTGTTAGAATGACAAATAAGTGGGCTAAAAAAGCACGAAAACTATGGGTGCGTATCCTCGACCTTTTCTACCCCAGATTTTGTGCTATCTGTAAAACATCTCTCAACGACGCAGATGGTAAATTTGTGTGTGAGAACTGCGAGAAGAAACTAAACATTATCAGCGGATACTACTGTCTAAAATGCGGCAGCCCGATAGGAGATAGCTTCGACACGAATATAGACCGTTGTGAATATTGCTCCACCGTAGAACTACATTTTGAGCGTGCAGTAGCAGTTGGAAGATATAGCGATGGTTTACGCGAGCTAATATTGCAGATGAAGTCATATAGCGGGCAATATCTGGCAGGATATTTAGGCAACCTGCTTGCGGATAGATTGAGCCAACAGGATTTTATAAGAGATGGCACTATAAGTGCTGTAGTCCCTGTCCCTATCTGGTCAGGACGTCTGCTATTCATAAGAAAATATAATCAGGCAGAATTACTTGCAGAGACAATCGCAAGTAAATTAGGTCTAAAGTATATAGGCAGTGGGCTTATAAAGGTAAAATATACGCCGCCTCAGACGACACTGGATAGAGAGGGAAGATTGAGAAACCTCATAGGTGCTTTTAACATAAAAAGGCGTGGCTTAGTCGCTGATAAAAAAGTGCTCCTAATAGATGATGTTCTCACAACAGGGACAACTGCAAACGAATGTGCTAAGGCGCTAAAACGCGCCGGGGCGAAGGCGGTTTATGTTGGTACGGTTGGTAGATGAACTATATCAATGTTTTTTATGTTCATGTTCATCTTCTTCCCTTATTTTTTCTAATGTTGTAGCATCAAATACAATACTTTTATGCCCTCTGCAAAAGCAGGGGTCCTTTCTAGGGATACCATCTTCATAATCAACCACTGCAATATCTTTACCAGTTTTTTCTTCCTTACCTAAACTACCGCCAACAGGCACCCTGTTTTTATTTTTGGAGGTGTCCAGTGCTACCTTCTTAAAGAGTTTTTTAGCAGTATCATCAGATGGAGTATAATCATCCACGAATACTCCTTTCTTTACAATCTCTTTCTTCTTTGTATTATATTCGAAACTCAAACCCCTTATTGTAGTAAAGACAATACCAACGCATTTATCCCCTCTTTCAATCCCAACCTCCTCATCTTTATAACCTGCTACTCCGCTTTCCCTATAGAACATTATGCGAATAGTATTCTCAGGAACACTATACTCCTTAGAAACCACTTTCTTAAGATCTGTCTTCTCTTTTGCAGGGATATTTGAGGTGTCCTTAATCTTGTCTAAGTCCGCATCAACCTTCGCCTCCTCACAAAATACCATAAAAGAAAAGGGGACAAGCATTAATACCACTATAAAAAAGAAACGACACAACTTTCATAGGTATCCTCCTATTCCTAAATAGCAAATAAACTGGCAAAACTCATTGACCATCAATACAGATTAGGATTCCCCTCATCAAGATTGAATATAAAGTAGTCAATCTCCCTGTGCAGTTCTACGAGTTGTTTGTATGGCACAAGCAAGTGAAACTCCATATGTCGGGATATTCTCTCACCCGTTGTATCTCCATAAGTCATACAACCAACTAACCCTGATACCAGAAGAACCGTAACCACTAAGAGCATCAGTGTCTTTTTTATCATACTTTCCTCCTTAATAGATTCTCTAACAATATAGACGTATAAATCATAGAAAATACTGCAATAATAATCAATAAAAAGATGTTCTCTTTTTAGTTTGACGGGTTAAAGCAGGTGAGATATAACTACAACTTATGAGTTTAGACCAAATAAATATAATAATAGCGGCTTCTATCGCCTCTATAATACACTCTCTTATACCGACGCATTGGTTACCGTTCGTGTTAGCGGCGCGTTCTCACAGATGGAATATTGGGAAAACACTATTAGTAACAGGCGTAGCCGGCTTCTTCCACGTCCTATCTACCATATTCTTAGGTGTAGCGATAGCATTCATTGGCAAAAATATAATAAGTGAACAGAGTGTAGATGCGGTAACTGCGGCGATATTGGTGATTTTAGGGCTAATCCTAATAATATTGCACATAGTAGGCAAGGGACGACACCACTGCAAGACCGTTATATCTGAGAAAGTAACATTCGCATCCCTTATCCTATTGCTAATTTTATCTCCCTGCGAGGCAGTGATACCGATATTTATACCGGTAGCGCTGAAGGGCGGCATAATGTTTATATTGGCATTGTCATTATCTCTCATCATTTTAACGGTGGGATGTATGTTAATTCTTGTAGCACTATCGCTCAAAGGAGTATCTACACTCTCCGACCGTTTTCATTTTCTGGAACATTACGAGAAACTGATAATCGGCTCCATACTCTGCATAATTGGTATTATTATAGCCCTGCCGCTTATACTCAAATAAAACCTTGAAACCCACCTTTTTTGTAATATAATCAGATACCTTAATTTTTAGCTTTTCGCTTTGCATTTTTAATTTGGTTAAGCGCCGTTAGCTCAGCTTGGTAGAGCAGTTGATTCTTAATCAACGGGTCGTGGGTTCGAATCCCTCACGGCGCACCATTTTTTAAGATTTCGTCAGACCCCACTTTCTTTTCATCTCCCAGAGTGTTTTCCTACTTACACCAAGTTTGTCTGCTATGTCTTTATAGTTCATCTTTGGTCCATACTGCTCAAATATGCCGCGAACGTATTCATCAATTGATAATATCTCGTCAGAGTTCTTATTTAATGCGACTTTTCGCCCTGATAAAATCGTGGACAATCTGTCATCAAGAATATCGCCATCTGATAATGTCGCCGCCTGCCTAAGGATATTCTCGAGTTCTCTGATATTACCAGGCCAGTTATACTCCATTAGGAGCGTCAGCACCTTCTTAGTAACCTTCTTTTTCGGAATCTTGGTTTCCTCAGTAATCTTACTTAGTATATGCTCTACTAAAAGCGGTATATCGTCCTTACGCTCGCGCAGAGGCGGAAGATTTATAGTTATTACGTTAATCCTGAAATATAGGTCCTGGCGGAAGGTGCCTTCATCTATAAGCTGTAATAAATCGTCGTTACTTGCTGATATGATACGCACGTCAACTTTTACGGTATTCTTGCCGCCGATAGACATTATCTCGCCTTCTTGTAAAACACGTAGCAAGCTCTCCTGCATCTGCTTACTCATATTTCCAATTTCATCAAGGAGGAGAGTTCCACCATCGGCTAACTCAAATAATCCTTTTTTGTCCCTGTCCGCACCGGTAAATGCTCCTCTCTTATATCCGAATAATTCCGACTCTATAAGTGAATCAGGTATAGCGCCACAGTTTGCCGCATAGAATGGCTTACTTCTTCTCGAACCATTGTAGTGTATCGCTTTAGCGACAAGCTCTTTGCCAGTTCCGCTCTCCCCGTATATTAGAAGAGGGAAGTTTACATTTATTACCTTATCAATCGCCTTGAACACCTCTCTAATAGCAGGGCTTCTACCTATTATATTGGTCTGCCTGTATCTATTAGACAACTCCGTTCTGCTGTGTTCTACCTCCTCCCTTGCTTCCTGCAATTCGACACCCCTCTTCTCAAAGAGTTTCGCATTTGCTATAGCTACGGCAACCTGACTACTAAAGGCATTGAGCATCGCCAAGTCGTCCTCTGAGAAGATACCCTGTTGAAATCTGTTATCTAAATACACCGCACCAATAACCCCTTTGTCTGATTTAAGTGGAAATGCACAAACGGAGCGCGCCTTCTGTTGCTGGATACTTTTTGCTGAACTAAATTCGCTATCACCCATTGCATCTGCCAAAACTATTGGCTTCTCGCTTGCGAGGACATTTCTCAGTATTGTAGAACTTATTTTCGCATTTGCACGTTGAACCTCTTCCCTATCCATATTGCGGGCAACTGCTACGGTGGGCTCGCTGTTATCAGATAGCAATATTAGAAACCCCCTCTCAGCCCTTGAAATCTCTATAATAGCATCCATTATAAGCTCTAACTGTTTATTCAGGTCGAGTTCCGAATTTATCGTCTTTACTATATCTAAAAATCTATTCAGTTTTACCAAATCCGCAGAGTGAGTCATCTACAATGCCCTCCCTACTATATCCTCGCCAATTCTGACAAGCTCTTCTGCTCGCCTCATAGACGTCGCATCAGAATACACACGTATCAGCGGCTCGGTTCCAGATTCCCTTATCAATAACCATGAATTATCCCTGTAAAGCCGCTTCAGCCCATCTATAGTTATATCTTTTAATCTTCCATTTGTTGCTTCCCTCTGCCATATCTTTTTAACTCGTAGCATAACAACTCTCTTTTTACTATTGGCAACCGCTACTGTGTGCTTTATCTGGTAAAATCGCTGTAGAGGGGATACAAGTTTATGCAAACTTTTGCCGCTCTTCGCCATAAGTTCTAACATCTTTGCACCTGCAAATATCCCATCACACCATAGAAATGTCTTACAAAAGTAGTATTTGCCTGATTCCTCATAAGCAAATCTCGCCCCATATCTTTTTATTGTCTTTACCGTAGGGGGCTGACCTATAGTGCAATATCTCACCTTCGCACCTATATTTTTACAGACAAGTTCTATCAGGCAGGAAGAGTTTATAGGCGTTACACATAAATCGCCCTTTGATAATTCGCCCGCCGCAAATATAGCCCCTATGGTATCTTCTGATATGGCATCACCTTCCTTGCTTATAAATAACACCCTATCAGCATCTATATCAAAACATAAACCAATATCACATTTATTGTCTATAACTGAATCTATGGCGCTTCTTACGTTCTTTGCACGCGGCTCTGATGGTCTATTAGGAACTGGAGAAACCCTGCCATTTATTTCATATACTTCACAACCAAGTTTCTCAAAGAAGTCCCTCGCAATAAGAGTAGCCGTTCCATTAGCTGAATCTATCAGAACTTTATACCGCTTATTTCTTATAGTTGACGTATCTAAAGCATTGAGCATACCATCAACATAGGAATTAAGCGGCCTATCTGGATAAACAATATCTCCTATCCTTTCTGGCTTGACTCTAACAGCCATCTTATTGATGTGATTATATATATGCTCTACCTTATCCGTTACCTCAAACGGTGCATACGCCCCATCTTTGAGCATAGCTATTATACCTATTCTATCAGGCGGCATATGCGAACCGGTAATTAAGATACCGCCGTCTAATTTACCAGCCACCATATTCATAGAAAATCCACCTGTTGATATACAACCCAAGTTTACTACGTCTATGCCAATTGAAGTAATGCCAGTAATGACAGATAACGCAAGCATCTCCGCACCATATCGCGTATCGAAGCCAACCGTCATCTTACACCTCTTGCGACCTCCTTTAGAGAGATAATATCCGTAAGCGGATGCAATCCCCTTAGCAAGTTCAGGAGTTATCTCAATATTAGTAACGCCGCGGATACCAGCTGTCCCAAACATCCTTTTCTTCATAAAGTTATAACTATATTAGCCACAATTTTATCAACGACTATATACTCTGACAAGGGGAAAATCCTTGCTATATTCATAAATAGTTATAAAATGCCTTACATATTTAATGGGGCAAGCGTAAATTCAATCTTATGAAGATTGTAGCCGGGCTGGTGCTAATAGTTATAGCTATTACATCACTTTACCTGTTTGCGGTATTTGGAACTGCGCACGCAACCGAGCTAATAGGTAAGAAGGATATAACTTACCTGCCATTTAACTCATTGGGGAATAATTATCCGAAGGACGTAATAACGTTGTCTATAGGAGCCGCGGCATTTATCAGCGCCGTTGCTGTAATGTTATCGCAAGGTGCCATCATCTCAATAGCAAATCTATTTTTACTTAACACACTTATAACAGCCGGTATTATGGTTA
>MHYJ01000037.1:10512-10660 GCA_001828445.1 Planctomycetes bacterium RBG_16_43_13 | reverse complement strand
CTATCCAGGCTGGCATTTACGTTGGTGAGACGCAATCTACTGCCGATCAGTATAATTATCTTATTGCCAGGCCGCGCTTTGGTCAGTATAAGATCGGCATGACGGAGAGCACTTTTGGCGCACCAACACCGACAAGTATGGCCAGTTA
>MHYJ01000037.1:10112-10380 GCA_001828445.1 Planctomycetes bacterium RBG_16_43_13 | reverse complement strand
GCGCATGGGATTTACAGGACAGTACGTAATTGCAGACTTCCCTGAGATGTGCCTTTTGCAAGAGTATTACCTGGGAAATCTTGGCTATGCGGTCGATACGCGCCCAATAGACGATGGTGGCAACCACGAACCACTTCCACAACACGTCGATCTGTTGATTGGATGTTACTCCATCAGTGAAGCGCCGTTTGGTACGCGCGATAGGTTTTTGGCGCTTGCAAACCCCGACAGTATGTTGATCACCTATCAACCGGAGTATGAGGGCAAA
>MHYJ01000037.1:2379-10007 GCA_001828445.1 Planctomycetes bacterium RBG_16_43_13 | reverse complement strand
ATCGCTGATAAAAGAAATCTGTGAATGTCCGCAACGGTTGGTTTGTGCAGTGGTTCTGGAAAGCACCGCAGTGGGTACACACAATATTGGTGTTCTTCACGGGCATTAGGTTGGCGCAATTGCAACACAATATGGGTTATGTTTGGGCAAATTACGGTACATGGAAAAGACTGCAAGACTCTGGATTGTTAGAAGAGGTGGATAATACAGCACATGAACAATGATGAATTTAGAGCAGCAATGCAGGCGTTACCAGAACCACCCTCGGATTCAAGCCCCCCATATTGGAGCTTTTGGCGACACAGTTTATGGCAACACGTGGTTACTGGAGATGACCCAGGTGAATTTATGGGATGGCCAGAAATTTTTCATACACAACTTGTTAATCACTGGCCACAGCCTATCCAAGTAGAGTTTAACGCCCTCCCAGGCAAGATGTTGCCAGCAGTCGATATGCCATATTTTGGCAGTCCCCCTGATCATCACGGCAACAGCCCATACAGTCGCAATATGATCCACCAGGCTTATCACATCCATCGTTTCCAAGATACAGCCCATCGCTACGTAGATACAATGCAGACTATCGTGGAGTTTGGAGGAGGATATGGGGCTTTGGCGCTGCTGATCCACCGCCTGGGATTTAAAGGGCGGTATATCATTTTTGATCTGCCGGAGTTTAGCCTTTTACAGCAATATTATCTGTCAAAGTTTGACATTACGGTAGAGCATTACACCGATATGTCCGCATTACCGCAAGTATCTGCGGATTTATTGGTTGCATGTTATTCCTTAAGTGAGACGGACTTTGCACAGCGCGATGCGTTCCTTGCAGCAATCCCATCAAAAAACTATCTCTTTTTATACTCGAACAGGTTTGCTGGCCTTGATAATGTGGACTACTTTCAAAAATATGCGACTGGCAGGCCGGATAAAAGTTGGTCATTCTCACACATTACTCACTTGCCAGACAATAACTTTTACTGTTTTGGATGGTAATATGCTGACCGTAAACTTATTCACCCCAACGTTTGCTCACGATGAATGTAGCACAGCATGGAAAACTTCCAAGCATATCCGTTACGTTCGGGAGCAAATGCAGTTTGATGGGATCACCATATTTACTGATGGGCTAATCAACAGTCCCATTGTGCAACAGGTAAAAAGTCCAATCAAGATTGGCTGGCTCAGAGAACCGGAGTGTCTACACCCACAGGATTATGCGCAAGCCTTTGACAATCGGCACAAGTTTGCCTTTATTTTGACTTATTATCAACCGTTGATAGACACTGATTATGATAAGTTTAGATTTGCGCCGTATGGAGGGATTTGGATCAAGCGCGAACATTGGGGAATAGCACCCAAGACTAAACTGGTCAGTATGCTATACGGCAGTAAAATGTCCACTCGTGGTCATATACTAAGGCATGATATTGCCGGTGAGTTAGGCGACAATTATGGGATAGACTATTACGGCTTTAGGGGTACTCCTACAGACTATAGCGCGGAGACGAAAAGGCGCGTATTGCAGGATTACGCTTTTAGCATTGTTACAGAGACGTGCAGGCAGGACAATCTATTCACGGAGATACTATTGGATTGCTTTGCCGTTGGTACTGTGCCTATTTTCTGGGGATGTCCAAATGCAGGCTATTTCTTCGATCAGCTTGGGATAGTGCCTTTTGTTGGTGTAGACAACCTAAGGTATATTCTGAGAATGTTCGCTACTATGAAAACGTACACCGAGATGCTGCCTTATATCAAGACTAACCTTGACCTGGTTGGTGAGTATGAGATAGCCGAAGATTGGTTATGGGATCGTGTGCTAAAGGATTATGGGGTCATAGGATTATGAGAAAAGCAAACATTATCACTCTTGGAATTATGGTTATAACATTGGTGGTAGTCAGCGCAATATTCACCTGGTGGATATTGATCCCTGGCGCTGTAATGATTGTTATGTTTGCCGCCACATATTTTGTTGAGGATAAAAGTTGATGAACCAAATCCAGGTGTTCCAACCGTCCATTGGTCCGCTAGAGCTTGCTGAGGTGTCCAGGGTATTTAGTTCTAACTGGATTGGCAAAGGACAAGAAACTTCCAGGTTTGAGCACATGTTTGCCAACCACCTGGAAGTGCCGCCCGCTAAAACATTATCCACAAGCAGCTGCACCGCTGGCTTGTTTAACATAATGCGATTGATCCGTTCACTCCACCCATTGATCCGTTCATTCCACCCATTGTCACGTACACTTAATGTGGTTATGCCCAGTATAAGTTTTGTTGGGGCAGCCAACGCAGTAGTATCTGCGGGTCTAAAGCCAAGGTTTTGCGACGTTGATCCTCGTACATTAAACCCAACTGTGGAGCATATTGAGAGGATGTGCAACCGTGATACTATCGCGGTGGTAGTGCTGCACTATGGCGGCTTACCGTGTGAGATTGACAAGATCGCAGAGTTTTGCGTAACTATGGGCTTGTATCTTATCGAAGATAGCGCCTGTAGTGTGGCGAGCACCCACAGGGGAAGAGCCTGTGGTACATGGGGCGACTTTGGTGTTTGGTCTTTTGACGCAATGAAGATACTATGCACGGGCGATGGCGGAATGATGTATGTGGCGCACGAAGAACTGATGAAACATGCCGAACGCATGTGCTTTTTGGGCTTATCCAGTGAGAGCGGCATGGTCAGTACGGACTTACGCTGGTGGGAGTTTGAAGTAACATACCCAGGCGACAGGTCTATTATGAATGATGTACAGTCCGCCATTGGCGTAGTACAGTTACAAAGACTATCAGGATTTATAGAGCGGCGCAGGGAAATTCACAAGTTGTATAATAAGCATCTAAAAAAAGTGGTAGAAACTCCTCCTGACGAAAAGGATTACCAGACCCACAGTTACTACTTTTACTGGATACAGACGAAGGATCGTGACGATCTAGCCAGGTTTCTCCGCAGTAAGATGATTTACACCACTTTCAGATATTTCCCACTACACCGCGTAAAATACTACGAACACGATGGTAGTGAATTGCCGGGCGCTGAATATGCCGCCGCCCATACGCTCAATCTGCCCATCCACCAGGCGTTAAAGGATAGTGAGGTGGAGTACGTAGCCGATTCGATCAAGGAGTTTTACGGTGCAAAATAACGCTATCTTTGTAGTAGGCTATCCACGCAGCGGCACGGCTTATCTTGCCAGACTTTTAGGGGAGGCACTAAACTCACCTGTGGTCAGTTACGGGCAATATCATTCTATTGCGGACGAGGGGTTGGATAGACCTGGGAACTACAAAATCCACCAGTTGCATTTATTCCCCGAAAGGCGCTACGCGCCAGCTGACGCAAATAAACAACCTGTGGAACAGCTGATTATTGGTGACACAATATTGAATGAATCAGCGTGGAAGGGGGAGCGTATTATCCACATACTGCGCGATCCACGTGGCGTGGCAGTATCGGTCATGTTTTATTGGGGATTGCCCGATCTTGACAAAGCTATCGACTATATTACTGCCGAGAGCAGCATAATGCCCTGCTCATGGGTAGATTACATAACCGCATGGCAGGAGTCGAAGATAAAGTTTGTACAAATAAAGTTCAGTCAATTGCTAACCAATACAGGTGTTACGCTATACAATATACTTAGCTGTATTAGCGTAAAACTCCCATCAGATCAGGATATTGAAACGGCAATAGTGAACCAAGACTTTGCATATAGGCGCAGGCTGATCGAGGAGAACGGGGATAACATGCCCTACGGCAAAGATGCCCAACTAAAGCACTTGCGCAAGGGTGTGGTCGGTGATTGGCGTAACTACTTTACCTGTAAGGACGGGGAAAGACTGCATAATCATGCAGGTAAGCTAATGATGGAATTAGGTTATATACAATCCAATGATTGGTACAAGGACCTTCCCAATGTTAGAAAAACCACAAAACGATCAACCAGCCTTTAGCTTCCGCCAGATCAACAAGTTTGTTGGTAAATTACACCTACGCGACGGGGACGTACTGGCGCTAAAGTACGGAACAAACATTGCCCAAAAGGACTTTATCGACAAACTAACCAATGCCATTGTAACAGCTGGACATCTAAATGTTATTATCATCGTGGTGGACAGCTTTGACGATCTGAACGTGTTGGACCAGGAGACGATGAACAAAATGGGCTGGTTCCGTAAGGAACAGCTGCTAAAAGTTTTACCAAAAAGATAAAACAAAGGAGAGATAAAACATGACCCCATTGGAGAATAAAGAACCTAGAATCGTCTTGCAGTACGATTTGGATATAAAAGGCCCGCCAGAAGAAGTGGACAAACAAGCAAGAATGGCTTTATCAAACTTGTTCCTTTCTATGGCCAAAAGATTAGAAAAGAATTATCCTGAGGATTCCTTGGAATTTGCATATAACACGATTACGCTCATTTTGGAACAAAGTGGGTGGAATCAAAGGTTTGTTCTAAAACTGCATCGTATAGACAAGGAGTAAAAATGGAAAAAATCCTGAACGCGCGCTTACTTGCCACAATTGTGTGGGCAATTGTACTATCTATCGGCGTGTTATACATGCTTGGAAAGCTGGACATGGACGCAAGACAGTGGGTCACTTGGGCCGTTTTCACCCTGATCTCCCTGCTTGCATCAGTCCTCGCGTTTGACAAAAAGACCACAAAATGATTCGTGCATTGATGTTCCCCCTGCTCAGTTCCTTCCGCTCGGAAGAATCGGGTATTAAGCAAGTCGTACTGGCATATCACAAGTATGGTAAGAATTTTGGCATCGAGTACGTAGAGTGCGATCCTAAAGAGACTGATAATTACGATGTTATGGCCATCCACGCCGGATCGGCAAAGCATATCCAGCCAGGTAAACCTCTGTGTTCAATAATCCATGGTTTGTATTGGAGTGCTGACTTACCTTACGAGCGGTGGGAGCTTGGTGCTAACGCTGATGTTATTGCTTCTATCCGCCACGCTAATCAAGTCACAGTTCCATCAAACTGGGTGGCCGAGACACTCCGTAGGGATATGCGCATCAATCCCACCGTGATCGGTCATGGCATTGATTGGCAAGATTGGCAACATAATCATCCCAACGAAGGGTACGTACTTTGGAATAAGAACAGGACATCAGACGTTTGCACGCCACATGCAGTGGGTGTATTGGCCAAGGAGTTCCCCAACCAACTGTTCATCACCACCTTTGCTCCACCCAAAGAACTTTTTGGCGCAGATAATGATAACATTACTGTCACTGGACTAAAGCCGCACGCGGACATGAAGCGCATTATCCAAAGCGCCGGTGTGTATCTTAGCACGGTCAAGGAAACATTTTGCGTGGGTGTTTTAGAAGCAATGGCAAGTGGAGTACCCGTACTTGGTTTTGCGAATGGCGGCAATTTAGGACTTATCAAGCACGGCATTAATGGCTATCTTGCACAGCCAGGCAATTACGATGATCTTACGGAAGGGCTAAACTACTGCCTGCAACACCGAAAAGTCCTTGGCGATAACGGCAGTGAGATGGCCAAACAATATACATGGCAAGCTGCGGTTGAGAAAGTAAGCCAGGTGTATCGCCTTGCAATTGAACAAGAGAAACAACCTGCCACGGTTAGTGTTGTGATCCCATCGTTCAATTACGCGAGTGAAGATAAACTTGGCCGTGCCATTCGCAGCGCCTTAGCCCAAACTTATCCGCCTGAACAGATCATTGTGGTTGACGATGGTTCTGACGATAATGGCGCAACAGAAAGACTGGTCAAGTCCTTTTCTGGTGAGAAGATACCTGTTGTGTATATCCGACAGAACAATTCTGGCGTGGCAGTTGCGCGTAACACGGGCATTGAATATTCCAGTTCTAAATTTATAGTCGCCCTTGACGCAGATGATAAAGTTGAGCCGCAGTTTATCGAAGTGTGTGTACCTGAGCTACAAAAAGACCGTTCACTGGGAATAGCCTATACACGCTTGCAGTACATCAAGCCGGATGGAGAGACGGGCGTTAGTCCATGGCCGGGCCCGTTCGATTATGACAAGCAATCGCGCCGACAAAATCAAGTGCCGACTGCGTGTGTATTTAGACGTGAGATGTGGGAACGATTAGGTGGATACAATCCGCGCTATGCCCCAACAGGGGCAGGATCGGAAGATGCTGAGTTTTGGCTCAGGTGTGGCGCTTATGGATGGGGCGCTAAACTTGCCACTGATCTACCGTTGTTTGTGTACTCATGGTTGTCCGGCAGGGTCAGCGGTAATAAGGATTATCGTGAGCCAGATTGGCTTGGGCTGCACCCCTGGGCTAAAGATGGTCAGCACCCATTTGCCAGTGTTGCTACGCCTAAAAACGGTATAAGCCATTTGGTAAGAGCCTACGATGAGCCGTTGGTCAGCGTGATTGTCCCCGTTGGCCCAAATCACGTAAAAGATGTGGTCAACGTACTGGATAGTCTTGAGTCGCAATCTTTTAGAAAATGGGAAGTTATTATCGTAGATGATACGGGGGACATTCCGCTCCTTGTGGATGGGAGAGTGCTTAAGCCTTATCCGTATGTCCGTTACACGATCCCCGAACATCATGGTGCAGGGGCAGCGCGTAACGCCGGTGCAAAAATCGCCCGCGCCCCAATGCTTTTATTCCTTGATGCAGATGATTGGCTTTACCCTGAAGCATTACGCAGAATGTACGATATGTGGACGGCAGAGAACGCCATTATCTACACAGACTATGTTGGCAAGGCTTATATCGAATACCAAGAAGCGACAAAGCTTGGCGAACGATTGTTGTACTATGATGGGAAACGTGGAGAAGCGGTAGTCCGCCATAATAGTCTTGAGTACGACTATGACCGTGCGATCATCCAGCCGCGCTTCCCCGATCCTTACATTTGGTGCTTGATCAGTTCACTTGTCCCTAAAAAGTGGCATGAGGAGATCGGTGGGTTTGACGAGCACATGGAATCTTGGGAGGATTGGGACTACTGGATCAGGATGGCGCATCACGGCAAGTGTTTTGTACGCATCCCTGAAGAGCTGATGGTGTATCGCTTTTACACCGGCACACGCAGGGAGATTGGTTTACAGGAGCATCGCAATCTAGTAGAATACCTGATAGACAAATATGAGGGTGTAGAACCTATGGGATGTAACTGCCGAGGTAAGAATAAATCCATTGCGCAACAACCAGCTGCGCAACAAATACAACAACAAGGGGCTGCTGTAATGAATATTAATGATAACGAGATGGTTTTGGTGCTATACGCTCACCCAAATATTGGGCAGCATCATGTAATTGGTATGGGAAAAAAACCACCAACGGACTATGGATACCGCGGCGGCGGGGATAAGTTTTACGTGCATCGGTCTGATATTGCCGTTCAACCGCATTTATTCAAACCGATTATTATGGAGGCGACGGTTGTTGCCGACAATCCAGAGCCACTGTCTCCACCTGAGCCAATTGCCCAAGAAACAAAACCAAATGGACGTGCACAATTGTCTAATGCCAAGCACACAATCGCCAAGTTGCAGGACATCCCTGGAATCACGGATCAAGTTGCGCGTAGTCTAAACGCGATTGGGGTTCACGATCCACAGGACGTACTAAGACTAGGCGTGATGGGGCTGAA
>MHYJ01000037.1:916-2235 GCA_001828445.1 Planctomycetes bacterium RBG_16_43_13 | reverse complement strand
CCTTTATATGCAATGGCGTTCGTTTGTTATAGGCAAAAATGCTACAACAGGGTTGGGTCATTCTCTTGGTCTTGGCTTTATCGACGTGGCGGATCACGAGCCTGCTTGTAAACGAAGATGGGCCACGCAATATACTGGTGAAGTTTCGCTACTTTACCGGTGTCCGATTTGATGAGCATAGTGAACCCTACGGGCTGAACGTTGTGGCAGACGCGCTTACTTGTGTTTGGTGCACATCCCCCTATATTGGACTATTTGTTTGGATATTTTGGCTGGTGTTCCACCAATTAGCCATTGTTGTACTTATGCCGTTTGCCATAAGCACAGCTGCTATTTTGATAGAGTCGGTCGTGTCAAAGTTTGACAAGTAATGAGCAAAGATTATGCCTACAGGATATGCTTCAGAGCAATACTATCTATCACGTATTGCGGAACGATCTGAGCCAAAAGAGGTAATTGACAGTTCTCTTACTGGCCGTATTACCGTTGCAACTGCTGGTACAGCCGTTCAGGGCGCGGATAGGCCCAACAAGGGCGGCTTTTTCCTTGTCTCCCACCCGGATAATACTGATACAGTTTGGATTTTCCCATGGGGGTATGGTAAAGATAGCGGTTGGCCGTTACAACCAACAGGTTCTCCAGTTTTTGTAAATGTAGCTAATCTTAACCTTCTTGGTTTTGACGCTGACGTAAACGGGGAGAGGCTGTGCTGGATCAAGGCTTAGGTGAGTAGGTAATAACGTGGCTAAAGTTTCGGTGATTATCCCCAGTCGAAACGAGCGCTTTTTGCCGCAGACCGTTGCGGATATATTTGCTAAGGCGCGAGGCGATGTGGAATGCCTTGTAATTCTTGATGGGTGGTGGCCAGACCCGCAGCTTCCTGACTATCCCAACCTGGTATTGATCCACAGGAGCGAGCCGCGCGGGATGAGGAACGCCATCAATTCAGCTGCCGCCATTGCAAAAGGCAAATATCTGTTAAAGACAGATGCGCATTGCATGTTTGGGGAAGGCTTTGACCAAGTTTTACAGGCTGAGTGTGACGATGATTGGGTGGTTGTCCCACGGCGAAAACGGTTAGATGCAGAGAATTGGGCGATCCAGGATAATGGTAAGCCCGATGTGGATTACGAGTATCTATCTTACCCGGATAATCCGGCTGACTTTGGCGGCCCTGGTCTAAATGGGCGTATATGGACTGAGCGCATTTTGGAGCGTAAGGACATTCTGTTGGACGAGAACCTGTCAGCGCAAGGGTCATGTTGGTTCATGCCGAGAGATTATTTTTATCGTTTAGAACTGATGGATGAGGCCAGCTA
>MHYJ01000037.1:334-888 GCA_001828445.1 Planctomycetes bacterium RBG_16_43_13 | reverse complement strand
ATTTTACTAAAAGCTTGGCTAAGCGGCGGCAGAGCAATGGTGAATAAAAAGACCTGGTACGCACATTTGAGAAAAGGCAAAACCTACGGGCGCGGCTATAACTTAGACTCTACAGAGGTAACAAAAGGAGCAACGTACACCAAACGGTGGATCACAAACTCCGCTTGGGATAAGCAGACTAAGCCGTTCAAGTGGCTTATTGATAGGTTCTGGCCTCTACCTGGATGGCCAAGTAATTGGGAGGAGGAGTTATATCAGGCGATGACCCAATCGGTGGCAAACAAGTCCCCATCGGAGACGATCAAGTTATGAACGCCATCGCGCGTCATAATGCGCAAAATGCCATCTTGCAGGAACACAAACACGCCATTGTCGTGCCACTCAATGCGTGTAATGCGGTCCCCGCCCATAACAGTGTGGAGTGCATCAGGAAAAGCCATAGTGACGGGCTGGCTAACTGCAATTGGGCTATATTCTGGATTTGCTGTCATTTGAACGCCTCATATGTATCCAAAATTTGTCTTTTGAGCGTATCGTATATGCTCAAATCAGTC
>MHYJ01000037.1:0-151 GCA_001828445.1 Planctomycetes bacterium RBG_16_43_13 | reverse complement strand
CGGTCTATATACAGAAGTGCTGTGCAAGGCTAATCCACAGGCAACAATCTATGCTATAGACGCATGGCAGGTTTATTCAGGTTATCGCGACCACGTCTCGCAGGGAAAGTTGGACATGTTTTATCAGGACACTCTTGATCGCATCTTGCCG
>MHYJ01000036.1:49351-49645 GCA_001828445.1 Planctomycetes bacterium RBG_16_43_13 | reverse complement strand
GTATTAGGTATGGGGCCAATAAAGTATTGATTGAGGGGATGACCAGAGACGATATCCCTGATGCGGTATGGGATAAGATGTCCATATCTGACATAGGGGATGGTAACCCTGCAAGTCACGACAATAACCTGCGGGAGACGCTGATTGATTTTGTCCTCGACAACAATTATATATGCGGCAGAGACGACTGCCGAGGATTTGCAAATGAGTATACCTGCACACTCCAGGAGAGGTCATCGGATGATAAGGGTGAGACCACACAGGAGGAGGCCGGGGAGTGGGCGGACGCTTACC
>MHYJ01000036.1:48934-49307 GCA_001828445.1 Planctomycetes bacterium RBG_16_43_13 | reverse complement strand
AGATGAAGAGTAATCACACTCAGGCACATGCCTGGGACTAACAGGGAGGGGAAAATGAAAAAGAAAGATATTAAATCACTCATTACAATATTGGATGACATGAAAAAGGCACGAGAATTCATCATGAGCGAAGACACCGAGGAGGCCGCCCATGACTAACACAACAATCACCCTCCCCGTTTGGGGATGCCTGCGATGCGGGCATACGTGGCCGGGCAGGCAGCAGGCTAAGCCATATTCTTGTCCCCGGTGCAGGAGTAAGTATTGGGATAAAATAAGGATCCGCCCGGTCAAGGCCGGGAAGGGGGTAAAATGAAGATCTGCCCGATATGCAAACAGCCGCAACCATGCCCGATGGAGATTGAGAAGCTCT
>MHYJ01000036.1:27655-48904 GCA_001828445.1 Planctomycetes bacterium RBG_16_43_13 | reverse complement strand
ATGAAAAGAAAGCTGATGTGGCGATTTAGGAAGCAATCCGAAGCTGATCCGTTTCGGTTGCTGGCCTGCGGCTGTAAGTTATATATCTACGACGACACTATCGTTCGCCATTGTGAACTGCATCAACCAAATCCAGGCAACAGCAACCAGGAATCTGCCCCTGAATATAAGTAAAATATTGTTTGCAATCCTGACACCAGGCCAAAGATTCAGACACGAGAGTCGAGTCAAGAAAATATGGGCAAGTCTTGCAATCTGTTATTTTAATTATCCTGGCGTTCATCCCATCCAATGGCACGAACATTTGCAATGCTTGCCATGGCAACCGGAGTAATGATTCCTGATCCGACAATCTTTACTTTACTGTAATATTTATTGGGTGCCCCAAGAAAAATCGGAATAGTGAAAATCAGTAGAAGCAATATCCAAGCACCCAGAAAAATATATATCATTTCTTAGCCCTCGCTATCAATAATCGCTGATTAATCCAGTGTTGAGTGTTCAGGGGTAAATTACCCTGAATATCTCTCACAATGCTTTCCAGCTCGTCAATAACACCACACAGGTAAATGACATCCTTCCCGCCTGCCGGACGGCGCATCCGGCCTGCTGAATCAGGTACAGGTGCATATTTTTTGCGCATCTCACGTGTCATCCTGGCCTCACCCGTCAGGGGCTTATCGGCAGCCTGTCAGTCTTATCAGCGTGATAACCACAGCGATAATGCAGCACTGGCGGGGGATGTCCATACCTCTGTGATCCCTTAACAACCCATTTTGCCGGTCGGTTGCAAATTCGGAAATAATAGCAGTCTTTCCTTATTCTTGCGTCGCAAAACCTAATTGTAATCATTTCTTCCTCACCTCCGTCACCCGCCGTGGCCTCGGCTTCCCCCGCTTCCTGCGCCGGAACTCTGCCACCGTAACCACCTTACCGTTAATCGTCACATCTTGGCTATACTCCGACTCGTCCCAGTCCTGCGGCGTCACAAGGGTTCTACGGCCCATGAGATATGTGTCTGGCATTTACAGTAATCCTCCCCACTGGGCGGCCATTGCGCTTCCGATACCCTGATGAGACTCTTCGCATGCAATAAGTACCGCCATTATTTTTTATCCTTCCTTTTTAATGCCGCCCTGATAGAATTCCAGGGAATTTTTATCTCAATTACTCCCTCAGTAGCAGCTATAAAAATTTGGAAACCATAATTTTCCTCATACCACCAGATGTCCTTAAGATCATTTTTTACTTTGTGCGATGTTAAGCGCAAGTCTTTTTCTGCCACCTTACTCCTCCCGCCGGATAGCCTGCCAAAGGTCATAGAAAATATTGTTTAGTACAGACTCATCAAACAGCCAGTCCCTGTCTGACAATAAATAATCAAAATGCTTATACCGTTGCCATATCGCCTCAATCCTGTCCAGCCGTCCCTGGGTGCACTCACACACGTGGTGCGTGGTGCAGGGCTTGTCCACTTTTGGCATTCGTCCTCCATGTGTTTTTGTATGGCCTCTAATTGCTTCCTGACTGTATCCCGTCTCACCTTATCACACTCTTCACACCAATAATCAGACCATGCAGTCCCAGCTTTATTGATGCATTTACCCTCTGTTTTGTTAAAACCAATACATCTCATGTTATTCCTCCAAATCATCAGAGTCCCTCCCCGACCGTATAGCTGATTTTTATACAGGCTATACGATCCCAGTGGGCGTTTTTGTCCGCCTCGGATTTGCTATCAAAATATATGGTATTACTATACATTCCGTGTAAAACAGGTCTATTGTTACGATATATGTTAACCCACCCCTCTACCCGCTCAGGGGTGTTAATGATGCCATATTCGGTTTCTTCCCGATCGTATTCGCCCCATTCATCAACAATAATCCAGCCATCAGTATCGGAAAATATTATAAAGTGATATCCGTTTTTAAACGTATATTTAATCTGCGCTTGCCGCCCCTCCTTGGTCTGCACTGGTTTACTTGGGTCGAGTTTTATCATGGCTTTCTCCTTTTCTGTAACGCAACGCCTCCAACCCCTTCTCCACACCCACATCATATCCACCCTGTAACGCCTTACTCACCGTGGCATCCGTCCGGGCCATCCCCTCGCTCAGCCCGTTGCTATAGCCCCATGCGTAGAGGGCAAGGCCGCAGATAAATATCAGTAGGCACATCGTAATATATGCCCCCCAGTTAGGTTTATCTCGCCGCTCAAGGCGCTTAAGATACGTTAGATTTGTCATGATTTTCCTCCTTCATAGCTTGTACTTTCTCTCTTAGATTAACCCACCAACCATCCATATTGGAGAAGTTCCTCATAGCTTCTACTTCTTCTGGAAAACCTAAGGCCAGTTTAGCTGTATTTTTTGCATCTGCAGCAGAGATAGCTTCCGCCAAAATGGACATAAAACTACCAAGCATATTATGCTGCCAAAAATAAACAAATCTCTCACCTTTAGTCATTTCATATTTCATTTTTCCACCTCTCAAGTATTTGTTCCGTTTTTTTCAGTCTTTGTTGTGTTTCTAAATCCTCCACAAACTTCATTCCATCCCGATAGCCGGATTTATAAATCAGTGCAAAAGCGGCCTCAAGGTGCAACCGGTCTGTGTTGTTTACTGTAAACCGCTTGATGCAGTTGGCTATCGCCTCTTCTTTCGTGATTAGTTTATCCATTCTTGTCCTCCTGGTTAATTTTAGTCCATAAAGATTTTTTATACTTATGCAAACCACATCTATAAATCCAAACACCCTGAAACGTGTTGTACTGCTTATATGTTGCCAATCTTGAGCATTTTATAAGCTCGTTTTGGTTGGTTAAATATTGTTTCTCACACAGAGTTTTGAATGGGACGCAACACTTCTTTTTACGTCTTACCTTCATTTATCCCCCGCTAATTCAGGGCCAAAATCCTCGTTATCCCTGTCTATCCTATTTTGGATATCATCTGCCCTAACACTCTCGCAGATAGCACAGGAACATATTTTAATTCCGTCACCACCACATTCATCACATTCAGGGTCTGTTTCAGCATCTATTTCCCCTCTTTCTAATTTATCCGCATAGTCAAGGGCAAATTGTTTATATTTGTCGTAGCTCCTTCCTTGCCAGTATTTATTTCTGTATTTTACAAATTTTATATGTTGCTCATACCCACAACCATCTGTAGGCCATGCCCAATGGGATGTATTCCTATTGTGATGTGCTCGTATATGGTCAGCGCATTCCTTATCCGTCATTTTTGACCTCCTCTCCACTATCCATCCGATCCTGCCGCTCATCTGCCCGGACGCTTTGACAGATAGCACAGGGGCAGGTGCTTACAATGCCGGTACAAGCTGGTAGGGTACAGGCCTCGGTCTGCCTCCTGTATCCCCAGAGCAATCTTTCCGATCTTTGCCACGCCGCATATAGGGCTTTTACATGCTCTCGTGTCGCGAGCCTCATACTGCTTCTATTTGCAATCTCTATCGCCTCGGCTAATATTTCATTTTTCATAACTCCTCCTTGCCCGACCATACCTCATCTCAACAACCATATCACCTCAACTATCCCCCACACGATTAACCCGGTTACAATAGCGCCCATAACTAAATAAGAGATCGCCTCTGTGTAAGTTTGAAACATTCCTGGTTTCATACCACCCTCCATATTTATCCGCCCCTTCATCTGCGATCCCTCCAATACCCACGTGTAGGGCCTAAACCAACAAAACATCTGCCCTGTATTGTTTTTAAATTTGCCCGTGTGTCTGCGTTTTGATGCCTCCACCCTGTCCCATCACATACATGACACTTGCCCATATCAACCCTCTCTCCCCTGCAATCACATCCATCAGCACCGTTACAACACTCTGTTTTCCACTTGCCACTATCACAACATTCACATCTTATTTTTTCTGTCATCTATGATCCCTCCACATTAAATCAAGTTTATAAATCTCAGTCCCATAACACATCGCCTGCAATATCCGGCGCAACTCTCCTACCGTAATCACCCTGTCATTCGGTGTCTCTGCCAGCCATTCCAGCCAGCACGCGTAACAGGTCCGTGATGGCTTATGTCCCTCTTTCCGCTTATGTTCCCTGTGGGATTCGTCTAACATTTAAAATGGCACTCCTTCTTCCTCATCTGTCACCACATCGGCACTATCCTTCTTCCCCAACACATAAACCTTATTAGCCACAATCTTAACCTTACTCCTCATCTGCCCGTCTTCGGTTTTCCAACGATCCTGAGATAACCTGCCTTCAATGAGTACCGCGACGCCTTTTACGATATCTTTAATTTCCCTGAAGGCCACCACATCGAAAAAATGCGCCTCCTTCTGCCACTCCTCACCCTTCTTGTAGCTCCTGTTCCACGCCACAGAAAACGATGTTATCGGCGTACCACTTGGCGTGTAGCGGACTTCGGGTTCCTTGAGTGCATGCCCGATTAAAATAAGCTGGTTATAGTTTGGCATTTATGCTCCCTTGTAACCCTTGACGTTTTTTTCTTTCAGTGTTCCTCTCCCATATCACAATGTGTGCACCCTTCCGGGTATGCCCAGAGCATCTCATCCCATCGTCCCCATACCGACATACTGCCATATTTAGCAACGGCAGCAATACGGTTAATATGTCTGCAATCCTACTTTTTCCCGACCCCTGTGGCCCTGTGATTACTATCTCTATCATTTTATTCCTCCCTTCAAGTGTTTCCGCTCATACTTTTCCACGTCGCTCATCCGATACACAATAGGCGACGATTTCCCCTGCCCCAATTTAATATATTTCGGCCCCTTACCCTGCGACCGCCAGTTCTCTAACGTCTGAGGACTAATATTCCAGCGGTCAGCTAATTGGTGCGTAGATAGGGCTGTTTGCTTGGTTACGTTCATGGTGCACTTGCCCCGGCCTCGATAGCCGCAAGAATCGGTGGCAACCCTTCATCCTGTAGCTCCTTGTCAAGCATCTCTACCACCTGCTCGGCAAGCGACCGAATACGCAACAAAGCAGTTTCCCTATCGTCTACGGCAGGAGCCTCTAATTCTCCATACATGGTAATATTCCCTGCCCTGATGCTCGCAATCGCTTGCAAATCATCACCTGATAGGGTGAGCATGACTGAGACATTGCCATCTTTTAATAGCCTGATTCCGTCAATTTTGCCTTTAACCATTTAAAACCTCCCTCTCCGACGCCGCATACTGTTTCATCTCGGCGTAAATTTTCTTCTGTATTTCCCTATCGGTGATCTCGTTACTGTGTTTGACTTTGTGAACGCTGAGGATTTTATAATACGCCTCATCGCCGATTTCCTTCTTGCAGGCGGACATGGTTTTGAGATATTCGTAGTTGGGCGGCGGGGTGTCTGCGGGTTTAGGTTTCTGTGTAATTTCACCGGTAGTGGTGTCAATAACATCAATAGTTTGATTCTCCCTATACAGTATATCTTCCTTCTCTGCCTCTGGTGCAGGCAATTCAAGCAGTACTTTAGTCGGATCAATCATCGCAAATTTCTGGATATCAGCAAGCCTAAAGTCCATGTTGATATGCAGGATGTAATGCTTAGTCTTTTTGCCTTCATAGGCGATCTCCTGCTCTCTCCGCTCAAGTGTGAGTGGTATCATGTGCGCTCTACCACAGACCGCCGTAATATATTCGATACAGGAATTGAGGTTAACAATGGCATGGAATGACCCCGTTACTATCTGCCAGACCCCGGCACCTGGAAGCTCAGGCAGTAGTATCTGTAATGTTGCAACCTCGGTACATTCCTTAGACTTATAATAGGGACATTCCTTCCCGGCACACTTAACTTTAATCATCCCCATTTCGTCTTCCCCTATAATGGTTAGGTTCTTCGCATATTCCTTGATTGTGCATGAGGCTACTTCTCCGTCTCCCTTGCATTTCAGCATCTTTCCCATACCATATCTCTTGTAGAACTGCGAAAAGTAGACCTCCGGGTTTGCAACAGGAAACATGATCTTAATTGATTTAGGCTGTTCCCCGTATAGTTTATGAAATTCGTCTATCAACTTCTCGTTCTCAAGCTCCGATGGGGTCTGTGGGTCGAGAATGAAGTAGTCCACTTCTGCCGGATACTCCTCTCCCGTCTTCTCTGAAATCTTCTTGATTCCCAGCCGGATCTTCCCCAACCTCGGAAGCCGCCTCACTTCTGACAAACCTTTGATTGGCATGTTCTCATCCTCTCTTTCCTTTCGTAGGAATTTACCGTATTTACAAAACTCTGCCACCTCGCAATAATTCTGGCATTTAAGCCCATCCCAGTTTTCTTCTGCCGTACAGATGTCATTCCAAAAACCCTGCTTTAATGCCGTCAACAAGGCAATCCTTTTGCGCTCGAAATATACATGTACTTCCGTATCGGGTAAGCGGTCAATCTTAAAAAAGTAGACATTCCTGAATACGCCACGACTCCTTGCAATATATGTATTACCATCCCTGGTAATGGCCTGGATGCGGATTTCGTCAATTTTAAAGCCCTTCTTTTCAAACTCAATGGCATATTTACAGGTCTGTAATTGCCAGTCTCTGACATCCCGCTTACTGTCGTCTCGTTTCAGAATCTTACGTGTCTTTGGTTGCCCCTTTTTCTTGCCAGACTTAAACACTTCCCCGGTGTCCTCGTCTACTACATAAAAACCCAATGCCTTTGCAATTTTGAAGGAACCTGAAACCTTGGTGTCTATGAGGATATTCTTGCCCAGTTCACTCTCTAAAATATCCGCAATGCCGGTAATATCCACGTCCTCGCCGTCGAACCGCTCCTCAAGGATAGAGAATTCATCACCTGAATTTTCCAGGGCAGAATGTCCCTTCGTGCCGGTAATCATGAAGGCCCGTGAGTCTGGCGATATGGAATATTCTTTGGTGAGTTTTAAAAATGCCTGCAATGTCCCGGAAATTAACTGAGTAGTAGAAGGCTTGCCTGTCCATTGCCGATCTTTTGCGGCAAGCTGAAGATAACTGCGTGAGGCGCAACGATTCCCCATCCGGCAGTTGCCTTCTTTGAGGCACTCGATAGTTTCGATTTTTTGGTTATCAGGGCAGGTGAAATATTTAAGCATGTGCTATGTATACACCCTCTATAACTACTTGTCAAGCACTATTATTCATGTTAAGTAATTTTATTCCTGTAAGAGTTAGCGGCAGGGCAATCCCTGAAATGCGATATATGCCCTATTTTATGGTCATAATAAGTTTCTTTACCCTGAATCGTTTCTGCATTAATCGGGATGATTTTGCCGTTCCTTGTTTTTAAAAATACAATTTCCTTGTCACACGATTTACATTTCATGATTCCTCCCTCACCCAGACATAAACCCGTTTATCCCTAATTCTTTTCTGTATCCGCTTCCATTTTAACGCCCTCATTGCGCTACAAACCCGTAACTGATCCAGTTTGGACTGCTTGCCAACGTCTACCTTAAGCACATCAACCAAGATGTCGGCGATATCCACCTCATCCAAGCCATTACGGTCTATGTATCGGTCTATCACCGATTCCCATACGTCTGACTGCCGCCTGGACTCCTGCTCTTCCTTTGCGGCATCTTCCGGTACTTCCCACCACGAGGCCCCTGCCTTAAATTTAGCCACCGCCTCGGCAAAATACTGATTTCGGTTTTCCTTGATTATATCAAGCTGGATACACCCGACCTTAATCGGCCAGAACCGTCTACCCCCGCTGGTGTCCCGCAAATACTCGTCCTCATTCGTCGTCCCGACAAAGACACACGACCTCGGATGATCCTGCGCTGAGGATTCATACGGTGTTCTAAACCGATCGTCCGGGCATGAGATAACATGCTTAATACGCTCTATTTCCGCTCTATTAAACGCCCCCAACTCTGATATTTCCAGCAATAGTTTCCCCTGTATTGTCAAATAAAAATCCTTATGTTGCACGCTTTCATGTATTTCAGCAAACCAGTTACCACCTATCAGGTTCAAGGCACTTGATTTAAAAACCCCTTGAGAGCCTTCAAGGACAATCATATTGTCGAATTTGCATCCGGGCCGGAATATCCTCGCCACCATAGCAATCCAGAAATTACCTGATACAGCACGAACATAATTATTTTCAGAGGCCCCCATGCAGTCGGACATGAAATCGTGGATGCGCTCTATACCATCCCACTGTAATTGATCCATCCATTGCCGGGGCTCGTTACGCTTCTGGTTTTTTGCGTGGGCTTTACAGGCTTTAGTGACTACTCTATCGTTTATATTGTGAATCCCGATAGTATCTTGTATGTATCTGGTGAGTTTTACATCGTAGTCGTCGCTCCACTCCTCTGTTCTGTCCGATTGCCACCGGGTGAAGCATTTATCGTGGAATACATCGTACCAGATTATATTTTGCAGGTCTGGATGATTCTCCAATACCAGCATGACATTGTGTATGTTGGCTCGTGGATATCCTGTATCTCCCTTTGTCAGGCCCAGTGATTCCCACAGGCCGAATTGGGATGCCGGGATTTTCTGTTTTTTTGGGTGTTCGATGCTGAATAACTCTTCGCCTTCACTATATCCTGGCTCATCCACACATCACCTCCCTATACAGGCTTAGCTTCTCGTCACGATTATCCCTCATAAATATATCCAGACGGTGTTCGATTAACGGCTCGGCGTGATATGCGGCAGGGTTGATGTTGTCTATCGTGGTCACTGATTGCTTATGATTCCGGATTGTACGGTATAAGGCACATAATTCGCCATGATACGTTTTTTGCCAGTCGTTGTATTTTGCTATCAGTTTTCGCTTCTCGATATCCCGCTTCGTGGGAGGCTGAGGTTTCAGGTTAAGGTATTGCAATGCTTCCTTATAGGATAGATTTTTAAGTCGCATGATGAAGTCTATGGAATCGCCGCCGGAATTACACCCGTAACAATAGTATGAATTACTTGCTGGATACACCCTGAGCGATGCGGTTTTCTCCTCGTGGAAGACGCAAGAAACGAAATTACGTTTCAGGGTGATGCCTTCATGGGCGAGGATTGTTAGGATGTCAGGTTTTAGCATAGCCACTGCTCCGACATTGCCGTTGCGATACCTTGGAATGTAATGCTCCTTTTATGTCCGCATCCACCCCCGCTTTTAGCATGCCATAATGGAGAGGATTTCCCGCTACTATAGTATCTCCGTTCACCCTTGTTGACGATTTTAGTGGGTTGCAATAACGGTAGATTTTTTAACCATAAACATGTCGCCTTTGTCGTTTCATGCCCAAATTGCCACGGTTGTATTATCTGACTTGGTTTCATTATTTGAGTTGAAATAATACTTACAGGATTTTCCAGTGCAATCATTGGAATCGGTGCGCTAAGTAATATTCGGACAAATGCAAGAGCATCTTCTTGTTCTTTTTGTTTATTCCTGAAATATCTTGCCCCGGATACCGCAAGATGTGTGCATGGCGGATGAAATATTGCCAGATCCCATCCAGCATTAAGCACTTGCAATACATCGCCCTTGATATGATAAATGCTATTATCATCTGCGGGCAATAAATCACATGACCAGGCATCATGACCTTTATTTATGAATGCCTGCCTTACAATTCCACTAAATTCACACCCGACCAATACTTTCATCTTTTCAACCCCTCCAAAACTTCTTCCACCGAGCACGCCACCAGCGCAATACCACCAGCCTTTTTAACCGCCTCAATGAAGTCAGCCTGAGACTGAGTCGGCTTCTTTTTGGGCCGCTTGACCTCTATGGCTGTAAAAATACACACCTTGGAACCCACCATATCAGGTGTAATCGTCACAGGCACCCAGCCGATTAGGTCACTGCCACCCGGATTTGCCAGCCCGAACCGGATTATATTGCCTGATGCAGTGATGGCTTGTCCACAACTGTTGCGAAAAAAACGCCAGCCATGCTTACTGGCCTCGATCTGTATGGCCCGCATAATGGCGGCTTCGGATTCAGGTTTGGTCACTTGCAACTCCACTCATATAATCCATATAAAGCCAGCAGGAAATATATCGCAAACAATACCGCCTGCTCAGGTAATCCTGCACGGTAGTCAATTACGGCCCAACTTAAATTAGTAAAACTCCAACAGTAAAATGCTCTATGATCTTTCCTAATATTAAGAATTACCCCCAAAAGTGAAATGGCAGTTAGAAGCCATATCATTGGCATAGTTCCATAATGTCCATCTGATTTTTCTGCACAGACAAATCCATTAGGTTTTGTTTCGCACAATTATAATATGATTGCTTCAGTTCAATACCTAAACCATAGCGCCCCATCTTTACGGCCTGATAGACCTCTGAACCTATACCCATGAATGGCGTAAATACTACATCGTCCTTATTGCTCCATAACGCAATGCACCTTTCAATAACTCCAAGCTGCAGCGGGCAGATATGCTTTTCGTCTGCTGACTCCCTTGCCCCACGATAATCGTTCAATACATCAGTCCTTAATATATCCATCCATACCGGACTTGCCCATTTCTGCCACGTATCAAGGTCGAAATTGCTTTTATTTAACTCGCTTATCGGTTCCCAATCTTCTTCATTGCCTTCCCATTTCCGAAAAATGGTAACGTATTCAGGACAACCTATACCAGAGTAAGAGCTGTCAGACGTAACCTGCTTATACAATAGCCGCTGAGTCTTCGTTCTCTGCATCTCCAATACAGGATCAGTCCATATCGTCACCTTGCTATGATACTTGAATCCCACTGACTCCATTAATCTATGATAGTCTGCTGTAAAATCATATAGTCCAGTATAGCCAGAACTGTTTTTATAGACCGCTAAGTCTTTTGTATGCACACAAACCAGGCGCCCAGGTTTAGTTATCCGATATAATTCAATCAGCATATATTCTGATTGATGCAGGAACTCTTCCCCGTTTTCACAATTCCCCATATCTCGAAGGTTATTTGAGTATGTATATAGCGTAGAAAATGGAGGACTGAATACTGATAGATGAACACTATTATCTGGAATACTCTTCATTGCTTCCACACAATCGGCATTTATAATGTGGTAATCATCTGTCCTTGTTTCCCTATGTTCATAATCCATTACTAAATTATGTTTAATGCTATTCACTTCCTTAGAGATTTCTTTCATCATCTTATCAAACTCCTTTTGTTTTTTGTCAATAATGTCTATGACATTCCTCATTGTATCTATCGTCACCAAATATATATTGACCGCCCGCTTCTGACCAAAACGATAAGACCTCCTGATTGCCTGGTATAGAGCCTCAAAACTGAAGTCCATCGCTGCGAATATCTGATTATTGCAATGCTGATAATTTAATCCAAACTGGGCAATCTTTTTCTTTGTAATTAATACTCGGAATTCTCCGTTAGCAAAACCAGTTAACTTAGATTCCTTGACGTCAGGAGGTTCACTCCCCCGGACCTCAACGCTGTCAGGAACCAACTTCTTGATATAATCCGCCTCTACATTTTGGTTAACCCATATTATGAACGGCTCAGTACTATTATTTACGATTTCCTGTACCTGCGCCATTCTCTTAATGATTGATAATCTTAGCTCTTTATTGAAGTTTGTAGCATTCACAATTCCATCATTAAATAATTTCCCATTATCTTTTTTGTCAGTTTCAATCATTAATTCAAGATAATTTAGTGCTGGAAGGTCGAAACCGTCTTGTATAAACCCTATATCAGATGGAAACCTTAACACCGATGACCATGATGCAATCCACCCGAAAAATTCTTTTGTTGCATGATTTTTCAATCTGTAATTATTCATACCTTCATCACGGATAAACCATCTCATACGCATGTCGGTAGAGTCCATGACATTGAGGAACTCGGAATGATTGCCGATCTCATTAAGATCGTTTGGTGCCGGAGTTGCCGTACATGCCAACTTATATGGAGTATATTCAAATTCACTTATGATTTGTCGCTTATATTTCCCTGTATAATTTTTAAGTATTGAACTTTCGTCAAGGACAATCCCTGCAAATAAATTGCAATCTATGTTATCTAATTGCTCATAATTAGTGATTTGTATCGGCTTATCGCCTCCGTCATACCGGACAACTTCAATTCCAAACTTCTGCCCTTCTTGGATAGTCTGTCCTGATACCGCCAATGGGGTCAAGATTAAGACTGACTTGCCGGTATATGCAGATACTTGATTTGCCCATTCAAGCTGAATTAGAGTTTTACCAAGGCCGCAATCTGCAAAAACCGCATATTTACCAGCACTTAACGATTTCTTGACAATGTATTTCTGAAATGGAAATAAATATCTATTCAGCATGTCTTCGTCTATATCAAACCCACTCAGAATATGCTTTTTAATCTTTTTCTGTAAAAACGCTTCGTAGTTCACCCCTGCCTCCTCCTCGCCTGTTTCGCCTGCCGTGCCTGCATTACATTCCTTGCCCACATATACGCATGCTTATACCCTCTCTGCTTCCCCAATGCCACCAACTCCTCAAACCCATTCACCCGTCCCTGCTCCCTCATCCGCTCCCGCCTTAATAACTCCTTGTCAACCTCTACCAACTCGCCTTCACGTTCTAAAACCTCCCTGGATTCGACCTCGAATATATGGCCGCAATACTTACACCTTACCATTGCTGCCTTCATTACGGCAAAGCATTTTGGGCAGGTTCTAACAGGTGCGTCCTGAGATTTGCCTGACTTATTATGCTCCCTGCCGGAAAGTGACCATTTCCGGTCTTCGTCCGGGAGGCCGTGACGCTGTAAATTCCCGACGTGATCCAGTATTATCGCTGTTTTCCCTATTCCGGGACGTAATACCCGACCTATCTGCTGCAATGCCAACCCAAGTGACTGCGTCATCCGTAACAGGATCACTGCCTCTATGGAGGGGATATCCAGCCCTTCCCCGAATAATTCCACGTTGCTTATTATGAGAGTTTTGCCTTCCTGAAACCGCTTCATGGCCGCATCCCTGGTAGATTTATCCGCCTCACCGTCTACGTGTTCAGCCGGTATACCAGCAAGATTAAACTGCTCCACCACATGAGCGGAATGCTTTATGGATGCGCAAAATATCAATGCCCTCTTACCGGGTGCCAACCGCTTATAGTGGGCAATAACATCCCCAGTTATGGTAGGTTTATCAACGAGTTTCACGATTTCATTTGTAACGTAATCCCCCATTTTCGTGTGCAATCCCTCGGTGCTTATCGTGGTGGGAGCGTATGCCTTATAGGGGGATAGGTAGCCTTGTGTGATTAACGCTGATACAGTGGGCCCCCGGATCAGGGTAGCAAACCAGTCACCCAGCCCCTTGCCGTCCAGCCGACAAGGAGTCGCTGTAAGTCCGATATGGATAGCATCGGGGTAATGTGCGTGTACGGCAGACCAGGATTTGCACGCTATCCTATGGCACTCATCCCAGACGATCAATTTAGGCGTTTTAACCTTATCTAATCTCCGGGCGAGGCTTTGTATGGATGCGATCTGAACAAGCGGCCTTGGGTCAGCCGGGAAGCCGGAGGCTATGAAACCGTGCTGAATGCCTACCTCATCGAATGTTTTGGCAGACTGGTATAATAATTCCCTGCGATGGACGATGAAAAATGATGGGATCCCCTTACTGGCCGCCGCACCGATCATGTGAGCGGTTAGAGCCGTTTTGCCACTTCCGCACGGGGACTGGATGAGGATGGACTTAACACCGGACTTGATAAGCTCCCGTGCCTGATGAATTATGTCAGTCTGATAATCCCGGAGTTGGAACATAAATATTCCTTAGGGTTCCAAATTTCTGCTTATTAACAATATCTCCAATTCAGACAAGCAATTATGGCAAATTGGTTTATTCCCAATTTTGGCATCTTCCCGGCAGATGTATCCATATTCCTCTTGCCATTGTTTGTATAACTTCTTCCCTATTGCCGGGCCGATACCTTTCGGAATCATCAGTCTATCACAGAAAAAACATGCCCTTATTGTCATTATAGGCGTCTTCATTACTCATTCTCCTTGATCTTGCCAGATATTTCCGCATTGGTTGTATCCCCATCACTAATCTTCACCATCGCCTCAATCACAATTTTCTGAGCTGTAAATAGTTCTGTCAGATTCAGTAGCCCTTGTGCTACCTTATCCACAGTAGCCAGTACGGACTTATCCCAAATAACCTCATTATGGGATTCAAAGTTACAATCTTGAATAATTGTTTGTGCTGGAACAGGCTTGATTTTTTTTGTTGCCATAGTACATCCTCCTTAAGTAGGAAACCAAAAGGGCCAGCCGGATATATCATCCATGCTGGCCCGATGGTTTTATTGGGCAGAAGGCTCTGCGACGAGGTAGGAACTCTGCCCAAGGTTTATGTTTTTATTGTTGTCCCGTCGCATGGAGGCAGTTAAACACTAATTTAGGGTGTTGTCAAGGAAATATTCCAGGCCCAGGTTTCTGCGATTATACAGATGTTACCACTTCCCATCCTGTTCCATTATAAAAATTCAATTTGTTTGTTGTATTATTATAAATTATTAGCCCTGCGGGCGGAGTAGTAATATTATCCCGTTGCGTTGTAGTCATTCGAGGAAATAGAAGACCTTTTGTAGTTGATGTAATGTCAAGCACAGCCTTGGCATTTGGTGTTGCAGTTCCAACACCAACATTACCACTACTTCCTTCTACTGTAAGAGCATTTTCTTCGCCTACTCCCTCAATTCTGAAATCAATATCAACTCCATCTTCATTGTACACAACTGTATCTTGTGTGCCATCTTCAATAATCTTCAGAAATGTAATTCCACCTATTACTTCTGACACATTGTCATTTCCGAACGCTATATATGTATCTGTATCTCCTTCATGCTGAATAATGGTAGATTCTAAATTTCCTCGAACAATTATACCCCCCTGATATATATTGTTATGTGGTATTTCTTCCATATTTTTTATGCCTGATGTCATAACCCTATTTCCAGAGCCAGTAAATGCTACCGCTACAAACATACCATTGCCATAAGTAACAAAATGCCAGCAGTTATCTGCGGGAGTTGCTCTCTTTGCCCAGTTTATACCATCATGAGATGTCATAACATTGAAACCATCCATAAGGTAACCAGCAACTGCAACAAATAGACCTCCCCCATAAACTACAGAGTACCACCCAATATCGTCCGGTGCTGTTCTTAGTGTCCAAGTTATGCCATCAGGAGAAGTCATAAGGCTTCCGCCAATATCAATTTCATTAATTGCCGTTGCCACAAATAGACCGTTTCCATAACATATCCCAAGCCACTCATAACTTGGTGTAGTTCTGATTGTCCAAGTTATGCCATCAGGAGAAGTCATAACACGATTCCCAGCTCCTGTATGTGCAACTGCTACAAATAACCCATTACCATAAGTAACGGCACGCCAACTATTATCAGCCGCTGATACCCTTGTTGTCCAAGTTATTCCGTCTGGTGAAGTCATAACTCTATCCCCAGTGCCAGAATATGCTGTTGCCACAAATAGGCCATTTCCATAACATATTCCATGCCACTGGTTAGCAACAGATGCAGTTCTCCCTGTCCAGTCTATCCCATTGGATGATGTCATTACCCGATAGGTTCCGCTCGATGCAATTGCTACAAATAGACCATTACCGTAAGTGACCGCACGCCAGTTATTATCTTCAGGAGAAGTCCTTATAATCCAATTAATCCCATCGGGACTGGTCATTATTCTATTTCCAGTTCCAGTAGTTCCAACCGCAACAAATAATCCATTACCATAACACACCCCAAACCAATCATTATTAGCCGCAGAAGTCCTTATTGTCCAATTAATACCAGCAGACAAATATGGAGCAGATTCTATCTGCGATAATGTCCTTATACCCATCCATACATCTTGTAATACATTAGGAAGATTCCCAGCTCCAAACGTCACATCCCCCGCCGTAAATCCACTCAGCCACTGGTGCATCGGATTGCCTACTGGAATGCCGGAGATGGTGAGGGTAGCCGTACCACCCTGCACAATCATCGCTCCCTGCTCAGGCTCAATGGCACAGGTAGAAGGTATAGTCTCCGATGTCGTCAATGTATATGATGTCGTAGCAGATCCGGAACTGTTACGGAATTTAATTGTCACATTATTTGATCCTGCCGCATCTATAATATCCTTAAGGGAATAGCCGTTACCAACCGCCCCCTGGTCTGTTTCGTTGGCGTCAACATAGAATATAGCCGTTGGTACAGGTGCAAAGATAGTGATATTGTCGTAGGACTTCGTGGCGAAATCAGTCTTTGTAAGGGTGATCTTAAACTTTTGATTAAGACTGAAATCCGAATCCGAGACGTAGAAAGCGAATGACCCATCGGAAGACGTAGTCACACTCGTTACAGGACTGCCACCTGTTAAGGCTGTGTACACGTTTGCAGCGATTGTTCCATTTGCTCGATAGACCGATACCGTCATTGATGGAATGATACGGCCTTGCCCGTCTTTTGCTACAGATTGAAATGCGAATCTCATTTTGCCTCCTCGTTATCATTTCTCGTCGCAACCAATGCGCCAGTTACTAATCTCTGGAAATTACTTACGCTGTATGATTTACCCTTAGCAATATTCTGTAACACTATTGCATAATCAGGATCAAACATGGCCTTACGTAAATATGCTTCCATATTATGTTTCCCATGTTTTGCTACCATATCTCTAACTGTTTTAAAGGCATACCAATGACCAGGAGCGGTAGAACCTGCAACAACATCAAGTGTCTTGGCAAATAATTCAAAGGTATCTGACCCACCGCCAACAGGTGATTTAGCAGTCCTGCCAATCGTGTTGTAAGCCTTCCAGACATCCATTAATGCTTTAATTTTTTCCGGTTCATCTTTATATATGACTTTCATTGCCGGGGCATATTTCCTTATCTGATTTGTGAGTTTAGCAAGAGATCGTGTAAATTCTATATCAGATACAGTTTCCCCACCCATCTGGAAAAAGTCCGTTGCCGTAGTCTCCGACTGCTTGATGATATTATCCGCAAAAGCCTTCTTTAGGCCTGCCTCAGCCGCCTTATTTCCTTTCGCTAACTTCATTACTTCTTCTGCCGTTTTAGCATAATTTTTACTTCCTGAAAATGCCTCAGTTATCATATTATAAATATCAGCATTAAATATTCTGCCAGCCATAGACTTATTATATACATCAAGATATTTGGCATTTTGGTCAGCTTTTATCTTCATCTTTGCCACATTGCTAAATTCATCATATATACCTAATTTCTTTAATTTTCCTGTATTCCTTGCAAGCCATCCCATCGCCCTATTAGCCGATATTTCACCAGTCAAGGGGTCTTTAGACTTATTCAGTAAGTCCATACTGTAATAGTCTTTCATGGCAGTTGCCGCCGTCTGATTACTGCCAACAGCCCGTCTGAAAGCATCTATGCCATCAAGCGAATCAAATTCGCTTGCTATGTTCGCCATAGCAATACGGGTATCTTCTCCACGCCTGCCCTTCGCCAGAACATCCGCTACAGTCCCCTGCTTGAATTTCCCCGCATATTCCTTATAAAATGATGATGCTTGTCGGTATAATTCACCAGCTCTGTCTGTACGTTCGGACAATGTATCAATAGTATCTTCAATACCATCCTGAAGCATTTTTAGTCGCCTAATATATTGGTCATTTGGTGTTGCAGAACCTTGTGCAGTCCTTACTTCTGCAATAACCTGACTGCGTAGTTTCCGTAATTCGCTAAAGCTGATAGGCTTGATTGTCTCCCTTATGCCCTGCATAGGTTTACCAGTAGCATCCAGTATCGTCCCACCTGTTTCTTTTACAACCAATTTACTTCTAAGACCTTTGAGTAAAGACCCCGGAATATTTGTGCCTTTTTCTACGATAGGGTCAAAATCTTTGTAAATATCATCTATGGTCTGTACGAGGTTTTCAGATTTAACCTTCACATCAGGTATAGCATCATATAATGCCTTAGCTTTTTCTCTTCCAACCGCTTTTCCGCTTCCTAATACTTGCAATATATCCTTCCCCATAGCTTGCTCATCCATATGATGAGATAATCTGTTTACTTCAGATTGCACGGCATCCGTTGCCTCTTTAGATGCTGTTTCCAAATGAGCCTGAGTAACCTTCACCTGTTTGGCAAATTCTCCAGCTTGACCCGTACCGGATACTTTACTTGCATAAAAATTCCTTAATACTTTATTGGCTACTTCTCTCTGAGTCTGTGTTAAATCCTGCCCGCCATGTTTAGCCAATGCACGTTCTAAAGATATAGCCGAGGCATCATTGGTTAATTGTCCTTGAGTAAATTTAAGTCCTGGGATACGCCCTTGCAATTCTTTGGCAATCTTTATATTATGTTCAATCTGAGGTTGAGTTAATACCGTCCCCCGTGATTCACCAGTGAATTGATCGTATACTTTACCCGCTAACCGCTTAGAGGGTTCAGGCATGATTCCGGTTTTTGCGACAGATACAGGTTTTTCCAATATTCCTACAGTTTCACCAACTTTTCTGCCTAACCATTTAGCACCTTTACCAATAGGTTGAGCTATTTTACCTATTACTTGCCCACCCATTTCGTAGGCCATGCCTGTGGGTATATCTTCTCCGAATCCTTTTAATGCCTCAACAGGTGTTTCAGGTTGACTATATCCTAATGCCACATCCCCCGCCTTAGTAATCCTTTTTGCACCGGCGTAACCAATACCAGCCCCAACTACTGTTCCAGCAACAGGGGTTACACCACTTCCTATAAGACCACCAGTAATAGTCCCACCTGCTTCTACCATCGGACTGACAACATCCTGATATATCCATTGACCTAAAGATTTATCAGGCTTTACTGTCATTAAATCATCTTCAGTAACAATCCTGCCACTTTCTATTCTATCTTGTTGTGGGGCAGATTTAATCTGCATTAAATCCTTTTCAGCAATAATACTCATTTTATACCTCTCAATCCGGTGTCCATAATCTGCTATCGGGCAATTTATACACAGGCAATCCATCTTTAGTAGCTTTATCAGGAATTAATACAGCTCCTTTCGGGATATTAAACATATTTGTATCCTTATATTTATTTTCCAATTCAGTCAAGAATCCTTCATCTATACTGCCATGTTTTGTCCTGTAATCTCTTGCCATGCGTGCTATTTCTATATCACGTTGGGCCATTTTTTTCCTTGCACTTATTATGAGCTTATTTGATTGCGGCGTATTGGATATATTGGCTGTTGCTTGAACAAGAAATTCCCTATCTTTATCTGACAAAGCTCCAGGCATACCAGCTCCTCCGGATGGATTGCGCAACTCAAGAGCAAGTTGATTGGTAAGTGCCCTTGCCGCTTCTGCATAAGGCAGATTTTTATCTATCTCAATACCAAAAACTCTCGCATACCCTGCTATGGCAGCAGTAATTGGTTTCATTTTCCCAGTATTTACATTATCAAGATAAGTGCTTAATTGATTCATTTGGTTGATATTTTTCTGCGCCGAAAGTGAGGCTTCCTGTAATTTAGAATATTGCTCTCCGTAATATTTACCTACTGTTTTAGATTCCTCAGTTTCTTGTTTATCTCCAACATTGACTTCAACACCTGCTTTTTTAGGCCCTCTGACTTCCTGATCTCCGACTTTCATTACTTCATATTTTCCGGAGTTAGGTTCGGATTCAATCAGGGCGACTGTATCCTCCCCAATTTGTGCTTGAATGGTTTTCCTATCTTCGTGTTTCTTTCTTCCAAAAGGCACGATATATTGCTCAATCTGTTTTCTTAATTCTTCCGGAATGGATTCTATAGCTTGCGGAAGTAAAGTATTCTCTCCTGTTTCAGAGTCAGTAACAAATAATGGACTCTGGGTATTAGAAGGCATCCTATTTATTTCAAGTATATCTGTGATACCTTTCATGTCCACAACATAGGATTGACCAGAGGCATCTTTGGCTATAATAGGTTTATTAATTTTACCGTCTGGGGTTCCTAAATCTGATATATTGCCGGATTTTCTATATGCCTCTATGCCAGAGGGTAAATATCCTGATTTTAATAAATCGCTATTTTCTTGAGCAATATTCCGTTCTTTAATTCTTCTACCAAACACATCTAAAGATTGATCTACGGCTACCTTTTTCTTTTGTATGTCAACCAACTGCTGTTGCAATGCCTGTGCTGTTTTCTCATCTACTTTAGGGGCCTTACCCTCTGCATCCGGCTGAGACATCTGCTTAATCTTACCCTGTATCTCCTGTTCCTGTGCCGTTAAATCTTCCATGAACAATTTGTCAGACTGTATGTTGAATGTTTCATCTTGCATCATCTCTCTGATCGTCTTCATATCTTTCGCCCTGACATAGTTGCCGCCACTGGCACCTTTCTGAAAATACGGCTGTCCTGTCTCCTGCCAAAACTTCTTAACCGATGGAGTAAGCTGATTTAATATCGGATCAACCGGAATAAGCCTGTTTGCAGCCGCTTCTTCTTCCTGCATTTTCTTGTAGGCATGTTCATTGACAGCTTGTTGCATCTTTGTATTCTGTATGGCAAGCTCATTTTGCTGTATACCCTGCATACCAGATATGGCGCTTGTCACGGCCTGCGATCTTCCAAGAGCTTCTATGAAGTTTGCCATTGATTTCTCCTTATCAGCTTGCCTATAATTCTACATATTGGTACACCAGTCAGCATTAATATCTTACCTACGATATTTCCCTTATATTTATTGTCTACCTTGCTTGCCATCTCATAGGCCCATGATCGCACTATTGGAGCTATTAGATGTGTAATAATCTTTGACCTCTGCATAATCCATACAACGTATCTGGCCCACAAGACATATCCAAAATAAGTATCGTCATCTATGTATGATTTTCTGTGTATGCCGTCAAGTTTCAGGATGTTTGTATCAAGCAACCCTTGTCGTGATAATTCAGTGCAAATAATAGTTCCCTCATCTACTGCTGCTGATATCCCTCCCACTATTCCACCTACAACCGCACCAACGACAGTTCCAACTACTGGGATGACTGAACCTACTGCCGCTCCTGCCGCACCACCACCAGCTATGCCCCCCATGATACTTTCAGTCTTTTCGCCTCCCCACGGAGTTATTTCTTCTATCGGAGTTTGTTTTACAATATACTGTCCAGCTTTACCACCGACATAACCTGCCCCTGCCGCAAGGGAAGTACCGCCTACTATACCCATACCCGTTCCAGTAGCTCCGGCAGGTGCATTTAATATAAACTGTCCCTCTG
>MHYJ01000036.1:4116-27634 GCA_001828445.1 Planctomycetes bacterium RBG_16_43_13 | reverse complement strand
AAGTTATTCCAGTGGCTACCGGCCCTGCTGCTACCGTGGTTAATGCAGGCGTAGCTCCGGTTAAAGTAGTAGCTCCGGTGGCCCAATTAACGGCCTTCCTGCCTGTTTCAGCTATAGCAGGCAATTTACTTCCTAAATATGCTCCTCCAACAGCCAACTGTGCATAACCGCTTAATTTAGCGGCTTCTGCCTGATCTTTGGCAGACTTTTCCTGTATCGAAAGGGCCTTCTCCTGAATTCTCTGTTGTCGTCTACTTTGCTCTGCCGTGTATCTTGCTGAAAGCTCGGCATTGAGTATCGCTTCCAATTCAGGCTGTGTCAGCCCCCGGCCGGTGGTAAGCTCCTTTTGTCCTTGTAATTCTTTCAATCTGGATTGGTAATAATATGGGTCTATAGCCTGACTTGCCATAACATCCTCCTTACGTTATCTTTTCTCTGACGTGTTTAAAGAATACCTCTAAGCCAATGGGCTCAAATCCTATATTTTCATTATTTGTAGTCATACTACACAAAAAACCATGAAACGTATGCGGGCCTATATTAATAGATTTCATGTTGTTTACTACTCTATGGGTGGTGTCTGCAACTGAGAAGCTCCCGATAGATGTTCCAGTTGTTGCCATGTCACCGTAATGGGTCATTACTATACTGTTCGTAGTCGTTGCCTTAGATTTAGCAATCATGCGGACAATCCTTAACATGGTCTCATTATTCCAACCACCAAGCGGTATATCAGGTGTCTGGAATTGCGATACGATATTATTACTATCGAATGTAGTGCCATTTTCTAATCTTTCCAAATATCCGGTATCTATTGCGCCATAAACATATTTGTAACCATTACTGTCTGTAACAGGGATACCAAGCTGTAGATATTTGCCTGTACTTCTGTCTATCTCAAACCATTTGCGACGCATGAGATCAAAGACATATTCCTTATTAAGTGTTGTATTGTTGCCACTCGCCCATAGCCAATGATATTCTCTTTTTGCTTCATCATAGAAAGCTGACGATTTATGTATCATGGCAGTGTTGATAGTAGTTGAACTTGTAGGGTCAAACACGTTTTCAATATCGAAATATATTGGCATAACACTTGAGCCATCGAATATAACTATTGCTCCTGCGGCCTGCCAGATAGCCACGTGTTTATTTATTCCCTGAGCTATTTCAAAGCCTATATTGCAAATCTTAAACGTATCCTTTGCCACGCAACCGTACTGGTCTGAAATCTTATACAGTGCGTAAGTGTTTAGAGATGTGCCGTCAATCAGCCATGTCTCGGCTTCTTTACATAGTATCAGGTTTTCATATAACGATGAACCGAACCTGGTGTAAAGCGATCCACCGGTAATAATATCTGTATTATCGCCCAAGAAAAAGTCTGCCGTATCTGAACCATTAAAAACACTTACAGTATTATATCCCGATGGTGTAATCTTGTTCCTTTGCCCTGATTGGTCTGAACATAGCCATAGCCGGTTATGGAAGGATACAGGGAATTTATAATTTGATATTTGTTTTTGTGTTGGTATACCGCCGACATAATATAACTGAACATCGGATGATAATGCCTGACTGAAAGAAAACTTGTAATAATACAGAGGCGTATCGTTTGTGGAGATAGTAGTAGTCTGTTCTGTACCTTTGGCAATTCCTTGCCATGTGATATTACCGCTTTTGTTTAAACTCTGAGATGTGCCTCTTGTGCCATCATCAATAGTGCCTACAGATGTCCATGCCGAACCGCTCCAATAAAATACCTCCAGGGTATTTGATGCAGTATTTACATGACCTGGGACAAGATGTAATTGTACCCCCATCATAGGTTCTGCAAATCCCGCCAGTATATAGCTCGATGTCGCAAGGGAATCTAACTCGACATATGTAGTCGTGTCCGCATCAATATATGCATCTCCGATAATGTTGAAGATATGGTCAGTATAAGTCGTGCCGACATATTTAAAGAAGGCATAAGCCTGTCTTTTAATTCCATCCCATATATCCACAATAGGCTGCATGGGAGTGTCCAGGGTAACGTAATAAACCTCTGTATCCTGATTGATATTTGTCCATGAAACCAGATACCAGTATGCTGCAATATTGTAGAGTAATTTTGGTTTTGCTGTGGATACTGTTGAAGTAAATGTCAGACTGCCAGTTTGATTAAGGGTTTTACCGCTTGCTGAGGTGCCATCTGAAATACTTCCGGCAGTAATCCATGACGTGCCATCCCAATAAGATATTGATGCAGACGATGTTGCAGTATTAGCAGTTTTAACATAAAACTTAAGCCCTGCCAACGGCCTTGTAGAACCAATATAGGCATAAGTGGTTGTAGAGACTGCATATTCAGATGTTGGAGGGGCAAAATTAGAAGTATGACGACATACATTTGAAATTCTAAGTTCATCAAGATAGCCTTTAAATTCAAAAGATGAACCAGAAGAATCTGACCCGATATAAACAGATCCAGTATAATTAGCAGGACGATTAGCATCAGAAACATAAGCTCTTTGAGTACCGTCAATGAAAATATAATAATCATTAGCATTTTCAGAAACTTCGACATGATGCCATGCACCTGCTGTAATATCCTGTGGCGTATCCAATCCAACTACTTCTGATCCGACAGATACTATACTTAGACTTATTCTCGGACTTGCTCCAAGAGACGGAATGTATGAAGAAATTACCATATAATTACTTGCATCGGTTCCGTGATAATAAATATAATCGGAGGTTAAAGTTGCGCTGATATTGACCCAGAAATCTATAGTCCATGTCCCCCCGGAAAGATCAAAATCAGCATCGTTTGGGATGGTTAAGTAATCTCCGGTACCATCAAAATAACATGAACCGGCTCCAAATTTCTTTGTAGATGTATTGATAGCCGCCCCACCGTTAGCCGTTACTATATGAGTAGTAGTTGGAGATGAATCAGTAAAGTCAGTATCTAAATGAAGTAGAAGAACTACATTATCAAGCGTATTAGTAGTCCTTTTAAGTAATGCCGTATTCCCTGTAGTCTGTAAGGTGTTACTCACCGCCTCGGAATAATTATAGACAAACGAATTATCAGGATTAAAGTTATAAAATGCCCCGCACCTGTATTCATTGCCACCCCATATTAAGGATTCCACTCCATTACAGTAGGCCACGCATCCATCAGGAGCATTAGAGAATGTGCCTACTCCTGCACCGGAACTTTCTGTATATAATTGGGTAGTATTAAAATCACCCTGGGAGGGTACGGCTGTATCGTTACGGTATATTCTGGATGTCGTTTCCCCGCTATTAAATGCCTGAACTAACAGGTGTGATTCTGTGGGCTCGTCTTTCTTAAAATGATGACCAGCCCTTATCTTGGGATATGATAGTGCGGTAGTTGTGTTTATTTTAGTCATACCGGATACAGACCTTATGCCTGCATTGGTATAACGCATATTTGTGAGTACCTGAAAATCGCCTTCAGATAATTGCGTGCCGTCTACACTCGTCCGCCATCTTCCGGTTAATGGTATGGGAACGGGATTACGCTCTTTGTCAGCCACATCATCTCCTCGTTCCTGAACGGTTTGCAGGCTTAATAAAATTTACTCTGTATCCACCTTGTACCTTTGCCTGTCTGGTATCTCTTGTAATACCTCTAACTCTTGCATCAAAATGTTTCCATAACCTATCGCCGAAATCAGGCTCCCGATCACGGTACTTATACTTAAATGCCGCATAGTAGACAAGTGCTTCCTTATAATCAGGAGCAAATCTATATGCCTTATAAGGTGAATATACAGGTGTCGGCATTTGAATATATTGCACCGTAATTGTATGGCTTGCGGTAGATGGTGGAGGATCAAGCAATAGTGCAAACCTGCCATTAAAGGTAATAATATACGAATCTGCCGATGTCCAATCATTATTTGTCCCATCGAACAAGGCACACACAAGTACAGTGGATGAAGTCTTTGATACCACTACGCCATGACTACCATCGGTTAAGTTATGAACATAATCACCGGCGGCCACATTAGTAAAGGAAGCTGCTGTATCAGTTAAGGTTGCCTCGCCGTTAGATGCCGCTGCCGTAGTTGTTGCCGTACCTGTTAATTGAGATATACCGGATGCGTCTATAAGCGTAAATTGATCAGGGACAGATTGAGATGTCGTATTATCACTAAGGACTATAGCATCATAGACCCTGTGCCTTAGGAATGTATTGGATGAGCCGTCGTTATATTTTATGATAAAATCGTTTTCATCATCAGTTAGATATAATGACAAGAAATCGGGGTTTAAGTTATATGTCGTCTGCTCTGCGACTGTCGTTATCGCTTGAGTAGCAGTAAGTGCCCTTGTTCTCTGGCATAACTCTCTTGCCGCTTCATACAGGCAATCATACGAAGTCCTGTCATCCAAAAATGATCCGCTTGACGGCTCACCCAATAATACCCTAAGCTCTCTAAGTAGAGTGTATCCATCCACTCACTTAATTCTCCTGAGTCGCTCTACATTCGTTTCCTCGCCTAAAGATTTACCGACAATCTTTAGAATAACAGATGCGTCATTTCGTGATACCATGCCATCCTTTGTGTCTATCCCGAATTTCCTTGCAAGTTCAGGGTCAACCTTAATGCATGGTTTCACCATCCGGCGTGCTTCCTCATGTGCATCGGCAAATCCTCTCTGCATATCGTCACGGGTAAACATGGATTCCTTAATTCCTTCTGATAGCTCCTTGTAAACCTTTCCAAGTGAATCAGACTGAGAATCATTTAACTTTGGCTTAGATGATTCAATACTGTCCAACCGCTCCTTGTCACGTTTTAAATCTTCCCTTGTCTGGTAGATATAATCCGGCGGTATATCTCCACGTTCCAATGCTCGTTCTCGTTGCTGAATAGTCTCTTTCATAGAGTCTACCTTGCTATCGAAATACCATGCAGGGAATGGGGAACCTACATTACCATCTTTGTCTTTGTCAACCTTACCGAAGAACTCCAAACTGTCTGTTGCCATAAAAACCTCCTGTTAATATAGGGGCCTGCCATAAACAGGCCCCCTGATAATAATTACTATATGTTAGCCATCGGTTGATTCGGTGATATTTGTAGCCATTCCACTTTCACCACCCAAATTAACGATAGTAATTGGCCGAAAAAACTGCATAGCCGCACCGACAAATGCTTCTGTAATATTAACTGTATTAGATGTTGAATCTAACCCAATACGAGCATGGATATTCGGCCCAACATGACCCGTAGATGTAGATACCAGAGTAATAGCCACAGGTGTAGCACTATCCAAACCGTTTTGAATATAGTTAATACCCGGCCCACCACCTATGGTTGCATTGGTCATTGCAGTGGTCACATTCTCTATAGCCGCAACTGCAAAGTTACCGAAGATAGAGAAGTCCTCAACAACGATACCATCTCCACCGACAATAGAAAGAGCCGTATCCGCTCCGGCAGCAGTAGCGCCGTTATGTATCCAGCCACTTATCTTGAGCCTGTCTGCGGCAGCGGTGGTTACGATAAAGTCTGTAGCCTGACCTGTGACATCCCGTGTTTCAATGTTGAGTAATGTGCAGTCTGCGGCAGAGATATTTACGACACCGGTAATGACATCAATTCCGCCGGTAAAGAGGAAATTACACATTGTGGTATTGGCCGCCGATATTTCAACATCTGCGGTGGTAGCCGTTACATTGATGGTTGGCCTGAGTGACCCGTTACCAACACCGATAAATGTAATCCCTGCGACATCTATCGCCAGACCGTTATCTGCTGCTACAGTCTCTATATGTCCAGGCATAGCAATAATGACATCACCATTACTTGCGGTACACCTGCCTACAGCATAATCAAGTGATGCAAATGGCGCATCCTTTGTGCCAGCCGATGGACTATCAGACCGTGTAGTGCTTGTGCTGCTGACAAAATATACATTGCCAGTGTATACGTTGCCTCCTATGCCTGGGAGTACAGGCACACCAAACGATTTCACTCCATGATTAAAATTAGACATTTATTTACCTCCAACCAGTAAATAGTTACCTACCAGCGGGATATTGCTACCCCGCCAGCAGGAGGGTTAAATTAAGTTACGTTGTGTCCATAAATCCAACGCCACTCCGTAGTCCCCACGGCAAACCGCATGTAACTGGAAATCATGGTAACAAGGGTATGAAAATCTATCTGTGTCTTTGTCTCAGGCTTAATCCTACTGATAAAGACCAGTGCCTTTTTCATTAAATCCATGTTGACCATATACCAGTTATTCGTATCTGAATCATCCAGCCTTGCATAAGGGATAACCTTGTATCTCTTATACTGTGGATTGACATTACCTTCAGCGGAGTCCATACCTTTAGGGGTATTGACAAGCTCATAGGCTACATCCGCAAGTGCATCAGGAGGGAGCAGTGCAAAGTTATCTGACATCTCAATACGTTCCGAGACATCGTTCCTGAACTGCCTCATCAGTATCCTCGTTGCCGCAATTGAAGTCTTGTTCATTGCCGATGTGCCAGAGTTTGAAAACCCTGATGCGGTAGAAGTCCCTGACTTTGTTTTGTGAGACCCGCAAAGTGCAATACCTTCCTCATTATTCTGATACTGAAACGCTGTGGAAAACGCTCCGGTAAATACTCCGGCAGCTTCTTTCTCCATTGTCCGACCGGCAGAGGTTATCAGGCCTACTGCCTCATCATCGAATACGCCATATTTCTTGTCATCGAGGAACTTTCGCTCCAACTGACGACCGAGAGCATATTCGTAAGGCTCAATCTTGATGTGATATCCTGGATTCCTGTTGACAAACGGAATCTTGCCTGTGAATCTCTGATGATCTGGTAAGGACCCGACTGAATAGAACTCCTCAAATGCCGCATCTGAATCAAGCATCCTGAAGAGTGTTGGTATCATCGGGTTTAAATCTTTATACAATTTATCAAAATCGGATACTTCACGAAGCCTTTTATCCATTAGTTTCTGTAAATCAGACGCTGTAGTTACACTCGCCATTTTATATCACCTCCCTTTATGCTCTCGCCTGAGCAAAGTGGTCTATGTTAAATTTGAAATCTACGTATTCCTGACCTGCTACGCTAAGGTCAAGCCTGATTACATCAATAACATGATAATTAGTACCATACGTAGCCGATGCCTCAACATACATGGACTCTGCATCGAAATCCACATAAGACGGCCCGATACATCTAAGCGGAGCCTTGACGCATTTATCTCCGACTGCTACGGCAATGTACGTCGGTGTATCCCATGTCTGAGCAGTTGCCGATGTATTATCGAGTATCCTGTATGCACCCTTATTTGTACCTGTCCTGAAATAGATTGTTGCCTGATTTGCCGTACTTGCAACCAGTGTACCAGTAGTACAAGAAACGGAATCGCCTGCCGTTGTCGTTCCAACAGTCATGGCTGTACCAAATGCAGCATTAAATAACTGCCCCCTAAGTATGGTCTCCGGTGTAATAAGCTCAACCTCTACCATAGCCCTCTGCTCACCCTTGCTCCAAGGCCCTTCTACGCCTGTGAACTCCGTAGTTGAAGCAAGCGGGGTCGCATCGGTAATGTACTGAGTATTGTATGTGGCATTAAACAGTGGAATCCTGTTGTTTGTGCCTACTACAACACCGAAAGGTATACTTTTACCTGTAGTATCCACCGCACCGGATGCTGCACCAAATGGGGCTGCTCCCTCATTAGCTTGACACTTTACTATCTGACCGACATAAAGTGTATCCTCATATGTGACAGGAACCCATAGTTTCTGTGAATTCCCGTGAATTATCTTAAATCCCATTTTATATCACCTCCATCATCTATAATTTTGTGAATGACACAAGGGGCATCCAGTACCCTGAACCTTAAAGTTATGGGTAATAACCTCAGTTGTCCCATCTGCCATTTCTTTTAATGCAACATGTCCTTCGTTTATGCCATCTAAAACTACAAAGCCGTTTACAGGGTCTGACATATCTGCTGAACCTTGTGATGTGACGGTAAAATCTGTATAAGACCTACCATCTCCATCACCCGTTACGTCCCTGTTCGCATCGCAAATAAAGCCGCAATTCCAGCAACGGTAATATTTGCCAGTGTCATCTCCTTCGCCGTACATGGGCAAGGTACGCTTCTCGCCACGTAGCCGTATTTGCCTATATCTTCCATGTCTGGAACTATCACTCATTCCTTTAATGCCTCAGCTATGCTCTCATCTGTCATGCCCTGACGCCTCATGTAAGCCACGAAGTTTTCGGCTTCGGCAGATAGTTTAGGCAACGTAACCTTACGCTGCGTATTCGTACTGCCGACAGTAACTCCTGCGGCTACTGGCTTGTCACCTTTGACCGGAACTGTCTTAGTTGCCCCTCTTGACAATACTGCTGCCTGAGCTTTGGCATAATTAAGTTCGGCGTCTATCTGGGGATTGCCGGTTCTGCGTACATTGAAATTAGTCATCATCTCTTTGACTACTTCATCATGTTGCTCATTACCGTTCCCTATAGACACCATTGTTGATACATAGGCTTTCTGGTAAGTCTCCTGGTCTGCCTGGATACGCCTTTCACGTGCCTGAATGACCTTCTCCACATCCTCAGGGGTGGCAACATATTCAGGAATGTCAATCTTTTCAGTACTTACCTGCTCGGCTGGTTTAGTCATAAAGGTATCGAGTTTATTCATTAATTGACTAAATTCTGTCTTTGTGACCATTACATCTTCGAGCTTCTTAACCTTCCGGCCAAGACGTGTTTTATCTGCATGATCTTCCTTGTCTTCATCTTGCCCTTCAGGTTCGGCCTCTGCTGCCTTTGCAGTGACCTCTGGTCCGGAAGTCTCTTTGCCTTCAAGAGCGGCAGTTAACGCTTCATCGGTTACTGAAGGTTCAGTAACGGTAGCATCATCCGCAAGGCCCCCTGTTGCTTTGTTTTCTTCCATGTAATTCCTCCCTTTGAAACTAAAAGAGGCCATATCAAGGGTTCTGCCCTCAATATGGCCTCTGGTTAATACGTGTTACTTATAACTTAGGCTTTTATGATATCTAACATTTCTTTAAGTTTAGTCTCAAGTCCTTTCATTTGCCGTAATATGTCTATGATTACTTTCCGCATATTTTCATTATCTATCATCACGTAAATCGCTCACTAAATCACATAAACCAAGAACCCTTCCTTCTTCAAGAATACATTCAAGGCAAGTGATAGTTTTATTATGTCCTTCATAATATTCGTCCTCATTACGTTCGTTATCATTAAAAGCAATTACAGCATAGGGAATAATAGTAGTAGAATCATTTAAAACTTTATGGTCACATGAACCCACGTCTGCAATTAATGTATCAGTTAAAGGATAATCTTTTTTTATGTGCATATCTCACCTAAGATGTTTCGATAAAATTACTATTATTAAATTCTTCTATTTCTTTTTCTGTTAGTTTATTTACTGGAACAATTTTCCACATATTACCAATACTTCCCAATGTAGTCAAACATAGACGACAATTCAGATATTCTTTAATCAATCCATCCCGCACAAGAATGTTGTTTTCATGATTACAATTGAGACATATCCAATTATATTCTGTAGATACATTAACTTCCATCCCTATTTTTATTTTATTAGCCATAATATGTTTCAAAATGAAACTCGTTGTTCTATACTTACTTGATTTCCTTCAATTTGTCAAGGTAAATAGTTATCCGATCTGATACTTTCCTTAACCTGACCTTCAAGTATCTGAATTCTGCTAACTCCTGTGGTGTTGATTGCTCATTATAAATCTTATCTAAAAGCTCCTCATGGCGCTGAATATCGTCTTTAAGTAATTCCCATCCAATAGTAGATGATACGGCAGTAACAAATGGATGATACTTGCCTAAAATATCAAGTGTCTGCGCCCCACGCTTACCTGTTTTGGATAGGAACCCTGCAATGTCTTCTAAGGATGTCGGCACTATATTCCCCTCGTATATTGTTCCATATTACTCATAGGCGTACCGGATTGATTTGATGTTGGTTGATTGCCCATATTTGTCGGTTGATTGCCCATGGTCTTACCACCCGCTTCAGGAGGCATATATTTCTCGTCAAGCAAATGCTCCTTATATTCAGGGAACCTATCCCCGAATAATTCAAATGCTTTCGATAACAAATAATTAAGAAGTTTGGGAGTCGAAGGATTAGGAATATTACTAACACGTCCTATAAATTGATCCAAAAGCGATAAAGTTTTATATTTAGAGTAATCCGATTCAATGTTCTGAGACAATGGCGTATATGAATAATCCGCTTCCGGATCGAACTCATAAGCATCCTCACCCATAACCTGTAATGCCGTCTCAGGCCTCATGTATTGATATGACATATTAAGTATCATTTGATATAAGTCTATAAGGAATGTATATTCAAATGTAAGATCAGTAAAGTTATCCCTTAAATTTGCCCTGTTATCAGCCCCTACAACCGCTGTTGCTGTGGTTGATGAGTTCTCCGGCACATCACCCATAGTCGTAGGGAATTTAGCGGAAATCTGGTGCATGGAATTCTTTAGCATTGCCATCTGATTTAAGGCCCCGCTTATATCATCTTTAATCGAAAGTTCTCTAAGGTCAGAGAGGGGATCTTCTACTTCCATAACATGCTCCGGCTCAAAGTATATGGTCTGGTTATCTTCCAGTGCATATTTCCGGCCTATCAAGGTCGGCATAGTAGCAAGTTTTACTCTGTCATTGGATAGATTGAATGTATCGTTTAATGCAATCTGTAATTCTCTCAGATACTTGCCATCTGACAAGCCACTGTCTTTCGTAGGATGGATATAGCACCATCCCCTAATAACTGGCCTGTAATGACTTCCTTTTGCATCCTTGTATGGGCACAACTGGAATCGTACCATTACCCTTGTTGTGCCAATGACGACAAAGGTTATAATCGTCTCAAGTAACTCTGCATTGTCAGCCAACATATTCAACGTATCGTATGCAGGCTCAACTGATACCGGCTCACCATTTTCGTCACGTTCTGTAACCTTGCACCACATTTTGCCGAAGCGTTCCAATACGTCAAACTGTTTCGATACGGGCTTACTATCTTTCTGTTTCTTATCATCCTTGTTATATGTCTCCTGTGAAGTTTGCGTCTCCTGTGCGGAACCATTACCTTTGAGTAATTCTTTGACAACATCAAGGTTGATATAGTTATTGGCATCGGCTTTTGCAAGTAAATCCTCATAAGTTTTTTCAGACCGGATAATAACAGCGTTTTTCTCCTGTATAGAATATGAATATTCGTTCGTCGTAAACACATTCCTGGGATCAACTATCTCGTAATTGAACCTGTCTCTGACAATCTTCTCTCCATAAATAGGTTTTGGTGGAGTAATAAGATTACCAAATTCATCCTGACTATATGAAGGTTGATATCCGGTGATAACCTGTTTTACTTCCTGCTCCCACCAACAGACGGCGTATACCTGACCGGCAAGAGCATTAATGAGACGACCCCGGATGTATTTATGGTAATGAAATATGTCCTTCTGGTTTAATGTCTTATTGATTAACTTCTTTGCGCCACGTGCTTTTACTATGTCTTTAGGGTTATCACCTTCGAGTTTCACTTCGATGAAGTCACGGGTTTTAAAGTACTGGTTTGCCCAACCACCGGCAGCAGTCATAAGAATAGATGGGAATTCAGGGAGGAATATATCCGACATCCAGCTTGTGTTCTTTTCACTCCGAATGCACTCAAGCATATCAATAGAAGCATCAAAATCATTATTTTCCTGAGACTTATTGCTATTGGATGTTTTATATTCCCCGTCAACAATCAGTGTAGCAAGGTAGTTTTCTACATTTATATCGTACTTATGTTCACCTTCCATACGCCTCCCTCTGGAAGTAATGTTTATGCTGTGTATCCCTATCTTTTAAGAGTTGCTCCTTATATCCCCTTGATGAGAATGCCGGATGCTTAAAGAGTGCTTCTACTGCCATAGGGAAATGAGAGAACCGTTGTTGAGGTCTGTCTTTCTCATCTTTAGTCAGCATAGCATCCCTGCTCATCCATTCCTCTTTCCGCCAGTTCTTGAAGGATTCCTTAACCTTATGACAATTATCCAGTATCCAGAGTGTTGGAAGATATGTTGCTATGCCATCCTTTATTACTCTGTTATTGAATGGTTTACCGCATAGTTTGGAGTTCCTAATCCTGGTGCGTATCTCTTCTCGGCCCCTGGTAGACTTTGTATCCCATGATTGCCAGTAACCGCCAGTACATGTACCTTCTTTCCTGAATTGACTAAATATTCTGTTTAGATCGTCAATGGTAGAAAGGCCCGTATTGCTCTGTTTCTTTGCTGCCAAGGGATCAATCAAGTTCAGGTAATATTTATAATCCTTGCTTTTCCCTGCAAGTATATGCGCAATCTGTAATGTTACCATTGTTTCAGGTGATGGGTTAAGCTCGTCATATATGAATACTTCATTTTGGGGACTCATTGTTGCAAACAAACACGCCCATGAGACGTGCTCATGGTAGTCTATCGCCCTTGCGTGCATCCAACCGTGAGGAACCCATTCAGGGAAATATTGGTTAGCGGATACAACATGAGTACGAACATCGAAATCTTTAAATATCTGACCGGATGCTTGTCTGAACAAACCGTAACGGCGTATGTCTATAGTATCTTCATCGGCAAGTAAATCAAACATTGCATCTACATCTTTCTTGATTAATATTGGATTATCATCCGTGGCCGCCATTAAAACAGCAATGTCAGCCCCATCACGGTATTCTATTTCAGGATATTCCTTGCCATATTTTAACTTCATTCTTTCCCTAACTGCTTCTGTTCTAATATACACCGATGCACGTTCAAAAAACTCATCAAATTCAAACCCCACAAATTCAGCAGGTGTAAGAGAATATAAAAGATCGCCATCGGCAGCCAATAATCTTGGCAACTGCTCTTCATAAAATTCCTTGCCGCTTGATTCATCAATCCAAACTGACGCCCGTTTTTGTCCTGCTTGAGATTGTGTTGTTTGACCGAAAGAAGTAAAGTCTATATGAACATCCGGCCCGCCTTGAGGATCGTATATATCTACCACCGGACGCCTTACTGTAATGTCTTTTTTAATAAGATGTTTCGGTAGCCACTTCATAAATTCAGGATACTGAGTATTTTTTACTTCTCCGCCATCTGAATCCGTAGGCAATGTTTCTGATGCGAAACGGAATGTCCTTATAGGATTATTCGGCCTCATATTTTTCTTTTCTACTGGGTGCATACCCATTATGCGTAAGACATAAGAATATGCAATATCACAGGTTTTGCCTTTTTGATTACCAGTCAGATAAGCTATAATCTTCTCTGGCCTGTTAATAAATTGCTGAAATATCCATGTTGGCTTAAATGACCAGAAGCCTTCAAAGAAGGTATCTTTGTCAATTATACCAGCTTCCCTGGCTTGTATTTCTTGTAAATCTGTTCGTTCTGTTTCCTGCATCTAAACCTTTTCTTTAATTACCAAAACGGGATATGGAGACACTTCGTTGATGGCTATAGGATTGTTACTAACATGAGAATGTTGAGCAAACTTATCCTCCAATGCCGTTATTCTTAACATTAACTGGTCAATTAATGATGGTTCATTTGACTCCGGCTTTGCTTTACCTTTCTTAAATATAGACATTTATTCCTCCTGTTCTTATCCAATCTGGATATACAAAACCCCTGATGCAAGGGTAAGGACAATTAACCCGTTTACCCATTGCTCTACAATCTCAGATTCCACATAATTAGCCCCAGATGCTACTGAAGACCAGATTACGTTACTTGCCTGATCGTGGATAATTGCCGTATGTCCGGCAGTAGTTGCTCCTACCCAGCGGATTGATTTGATGTAAAGATTAATAGTAGAAAGCACTGTTGATGCGGCAGTGTCCACTATGTAGGGATCACTTGTGAGATCATTACTCATGATTACATCTCCTTTCCAAAGTGTTCATGCATATATAATCGTGACATTTTACCATGAAACCAAGTATGATATGCACGATTACAAACCATAAGATTAGAATTTTTATTATCAAATTTATCACCATTAATTATATTTCCTCCTGTTTATCCAACCTGAACATATACTTTTCCTGAAGCAAGGGTAGGAATAGAAAGCCCCTCCACCCATCCTTCATATAAAAAAATGTCAACAAAATTATCACCAGCGGCTTCCGATGCCCACAAAGTTCTACCATTCCTATTTTGAAGAACTACTGTATGCCCTGCCGTTGTTGCTCTAACCCATTTTATTTCCTTAATGTAAAGCCTTGAATCAAACAATATCGTTGTACTCGGCACTTCAAGAATGATAGGATCAGAACTGTCAATAAGGGATGGATAATGTTCGGTATCTATTGCTATTGCATCTATATGGACAGTTGATTGTGCAGTTCCGGTATAGTTTACAATGCCTGCCACGAGACGATTTGGCGTACGGACTGTCCCTTCCAAATGGCCAGTTTCTTGGACAGTATTATTTAATATCCAACCCCACAACATAAGACTGGTATCGTATTGAAATTCAATCAGATACCAGGTATCAATAACAACCGTAACGCCAGTAGTTATTACTTCTCCACCGTTTGAATAATAAATGAATCTCATTTGAAATGTTCCGGCATTATTTCTTAATTCGATTCTTGTCGCACTGGTTCCTGAAGAAGTCCTAATATCGAATATTTTAGCTATTTCAGAAGCTCCGGTTAAACCGTTTTCAGATATATAAATCCATGCCCTTAGATATACTGCATTTACATTACCAAACGTTCTTGTTGCATGGGCAGACGGTGCAGCGACGGAAGTAGTTATTGCCTTCAGACTTTGTGTACCGAGACAGGCGATGGTGGTTGAATCCTCATCAAGGGTGTTACCGCCGGAGATGGTTTCTGCCCAAGACTCTTCGTAACCGGTTCCCTCAAATCCTTCATCAACTATACGCATTTCAATCCGCCCTTTTATTAATTTCCAATTCAATAGCCAGAGCAAGAACCCTTTTTTTAACTAATGGAAATTTCTTGATAAGTGCCGAATATGCCTGATGTCTTTTCCATTCGCCACTAACATTGGGAACTGCTTCGTACTTATCGCAAAAGATTTGGGTGAAAGCCATTACCTTGTCAGGGATAATGTTTGCCTGCGGCAATATCTTATACGCACCCCACATAAGTAATTTTAATCCTATCTGAATTAATATCTTATTAAACATTAGCCGAAGACCTCCCCCATTTACTATTTCTGTTAAAATAATAAGTAAACGGAAATGCTGATGTAACGAGTAAGATAATCCAATTAAAGTATTTCTCCGAATTTACTCCGTAATACATCTCCTGTTTACCTGTATAAATATTTGACCAATCAATTATCATGTTGTTGTCGTTATTATTGTGATTAATCTATCGTCTGCTGCCGCCGACGTAAACCTTAACGTAATTACGTCTCCGTTCAAATCAGTAGCCGTTAAACTTATCTTATATATCCCACTTGCTACTTCAGCGGCGGCATTGGCGCATGCTCCGAATGCCGCTCCGTCAATAGACCTTGTTGCCGTAATCGTTAGTCCTGTTTTAGGTGTCAAATGATCAGTGGAATCAACCATCAAGAACATAAAATTGGCGAGGGCAGTGTTTTTCTTTATACCCGATGGGAAATCAGCGGCGGTAGCACTCAAATCTATCGCACCGGCAGCAAAAGAAAAAGATGCTATACCTCCAATACCTATAGCGACTGCTGTTAATCCATTACCTGCTGTCCCTATTTCAGCCGTATCAGCTTCAATATCAGTTTCCTTATCTCTTATCGCTTGCAGGGAGTCCGTAGTCCTATCATACACTGCCGTTCCGTCGTCCATCATCTGGTCAATATAAGTACCTGCCGGTATTGCCGGTATGCCTGTTGCCGTACCTACCAAGTGGTCAAGGTTAGCATCTGCAAGTGCTGTATCCACTTCTGTATTAACTTGTGCTGTAGAAACATCATTTAAGGCATCAAGTGTTGTCTTAGTTCCATTAATACTATAACCAGTTTTATCATTATTAGTTGTCAAATTGGTAGCCGTTACCACATTAGTAATAGCTTTCATATTTCCGGTAGGTGTGCCTATATCAAAGAACTGCTTAAATGCTGCCGCTATCTGACCTGCTGTTTCAGTAATTGCTGTGCCCAGAATAGAAATAAGGTTTGCCCTTATTGAAGTAGACGCATGAGCAGTACCTTCTATGTGAGTAATATCTACTTCGGGAACTCCATTAACTGTGGGGGTAGCACACGCTGTTCCAAGCCATTGAGTTACATTCACAGGCGGTGTTAGTATCCTCCAGGTGTAAGCAGTGATTGCGGCTATACTATCTACAGTAGCCTTAATCAAGGCCGTGTAAGTCTTTCCTACTTCATATCCTATGGCCGCCGTACATTGTATCCTGTCAAGATAAAATCCAGTTTGAGAATCAAAATTAGTCATGGAAGTATCCGCTACGATTTCCACATCTGTTGCATCTTCATATACTCTGTAAGTAATAGCAGTTGGCGCATAAGCCGCACCAGAGCTGAATCTATGGGTAGTAGCTATAAGAGTTACATAATCGTCAATTCTATATTCGCCTAAGTACATTCTACCCCCCTACCACTGAACCACGTAAAATTGGCATCCCGCCGCCTGAACCACCTACTCCATCATCTAACTGGTCTATTAAGAATCCCATCCAAGGTCGCCTCGTTGTTGTATCAGTCCACGCTCCGGCATCAGTTCGTTCTGTTTTATGACAATACTGTCCCCCTGATATAGCATCCATGAGGGCTACAGAAGCAAAGGTGTAGTCAACTACTGTTATATTATTAGCTGTAGTTGGTTTTACTACAAGACGATAGTAAGTATTAGCAGTTAGTATGTTAACATCTGGGAAAAATCCTACTATACGACCATAAACACCAGCGGCCAACCCCTGAATTTCCCCATCCATAGAGGTAGTTTCAAGAACAGTAGAACCATCGCTATCATAAAGTGTAACATCATAAGTACTTGACGCCGCCCCATAAACATCTGCCCAAAACCCGCTAACTCGGCCTTTAAAAGGTAATTTAATTTTAACTCCTATCTCGTCAGGGGTGGAACCTGAATTGATTGATGTTGTTAAAGCCGAACCTACTGCTGATATAGGAATAGGAACGTGATTACCTAATTCTGTATAAGAACCGTCATTGTATTTTAATACGCAAGCCATTATTGCCGACGGGTCCAAAGCCCAGCTTCCAGTTAAATTTCTCACAGAATATGGGAATCTTCCCATATTAAAATTAATATTATGATGATGTATTTGTAATGACCCAGCAGTAGAAGTAAACTGTATCACCAAAGCTACAACTGCCCCAGCAGTTACAGAAAACGGGGAAGAAAATGTTGGCTCATAATATGTGTTAGCTGTCAAAGTAGCCTGCGTTGCAACAGCATTAGCGTTATATAAAGTCCCAGTTGGAAATCCTGTAGTAGCATCAACTGTCTCAAGCCTTACATCAATTGACTGTGAAGTAGTAACTGTTTTGGTAGTAAAGGCAACAGCAGAAACTGTTCCAGTCTTAGGTATAGTAAATACAGTACCTACACGGTCAGCAGAGTTGTCAAGTAACCTTGCGTTACTTATGTCAGACGACCAGTGTAATTGGTCAGGATAACAAAATGGAGCAATACTAACCAAACTCATATCTTAAATACCCTTGTACCAAGTGCTGTCTTTATTTGATTCCAGTTAGTCAAACCTGATTCCTTAATAAAATTTTTAAGAAGAATTATAATCGTATCTTCCCAGTCGTCTTTAAAGTCTTTAAACTCTTCTCTCGTTAATACCAGAATCTTTGATTTACCAAAAGAATTTGTCGCAGTAAACTGTAAATGTTCTCCGGTTGAACAAGTTTTATCTAAAGTAATAGTAATGTCCATCTTACTCTATCCCCAAAACTGGCTTTTGTTTCCTAAGTACAAAGGCAGCACAGACCTCATTGCTAAAATCACTCTCATTCCCCACTACATCATAAGCCGTTGCCACAAAGCACCAGTTCCCTTTCAAGGCCCCGATAGTAGTCTGAATATTCATAGAAGTCACATTACCCACATCCTTAAAACTGGTATAAGCCCCACTGGTCTGAGTATAGTAGACCTTATAACCAGCAAGGTCTGTAGCCGGACTGCCATCTTCATTGGTCGTTACAGCATCCCAAGTCAGCGTGGTCTTATTCTTAAACGGCAAGGCTATCACAATAACCGCTGTCAATACAACCAACAACCCACTAAGAATCCATTTCATGTAACCTCCTCCAATTTGTAAGCAGGTGAAGCATCCCAATCAACGATCCTTCCATCTGCACACTTAAATAGCACCCGCTGTGCCATGTCCTTTTCCTCTATCATCCGGTTACGGTCGTAATACTTGGCGTGGAACTTAATGTCTATAATATGCACGTGTCCGTTATCATCCTCGTCTAAACAGCAATATGTTACCTCAGTGATCTTTTGTGCTATATATACCCCATCGCCGAGGTCTTTCTTTTGCTCCCAGTTTTGTCCGAGCCACATTTGTACCAGTGGCAGGTATGTCGCCTGTTCGCTTTGAGTCGGAGGCCTACGTTGAGCATAAAGACTCGATATAGAAACAGGCAATAAAGAAAACGCAATGAGTATGTATGCAAAGTATTTTTTTATCATTCATTTATCACATTAAGTCTTGCAAATTCTCCAAAGTATTTAATGGCTGCATCATTGTATGCTTTAGCTGCAATAGAATCACTTTCATAATAACCAATATATATACGTTTATTGTTTACATATATACTTGCACACCATTTTTCACGACTCCTAAATACTCCTTTATATTTAGATTCCCCGATATTTTTCCCTGCATTCATTCTATTCTGTGAATAGGTTACACATCTAAGATTGCTCCTTCTATTATCTAATCCATTGCCATTTACATGGTCGCAAATCATTCCATTTGGAGTATTTAAAATAATATTGTGCATAGATTTAGTTCGGAAAACTCCATTGTCATCCTTTATATCAGTACGTGCATAACATCTATATTTATTTTTGTTAATTCTCCAAGGATACTTATTAAGAATATAAAAATCATCTTTATTGACACATGCCATAAATCCTTGAGTTAAAGATACATATCTCTCATTCAATAAATTTATTGTTATCAATTTCTATACTCCTTCCGAGGTAGAAGCATGCAACCCGATAAATACAACCAGTATAATGGCAAAGAATTTGTTCACTCATCCTCGACATATAACCTAATATCACATTCCGGATATAAAGCATCTTCTGCCAGTAGTTCAATAGCCTTCATTACTCGATCCTTCGGGAATCCGTAATCCCGTTTGTCAAGGTCATTCCTTACGATCCTATACGCTTCCTGTGGGTCTGCGGCGACAACAAAAACATTACCCATTTGTCCTCGTAGAGTTATTCTGTAGAGCTTTTTGTTCACTCATCCCTCATCCACTACATCATAAGTCTTTTCAAAGATATCAGGCTTACATGCGTACAACTCTCCATTAACACCTTTTATAATCCAATCATCCCATGATACTATATAAACGCCTTCAAGAGTACCTATAGCAAGTTGGTCTGTCCCATCGGAATTTGGATAATCTTTACACCAGACAGCTCCCTCACCACAATCTTTATTCCATGCCTGATTCAACCAGTTCGGCCATTCTGAATTATCCCGTCTACGTTCTTTTGTCATTTGAAATGCTTCGATAACTACTGGTTTCTTTCTGAATTTCATATCATCCCCCGTTAGCTCGTTGTAGAAGCAACGCCAGTCCTTCCGTCTCCTTAATTAAAGTCTTCGCCGCCTCAATCCCGGCAACATATTGAGTCAAGTAATACATCACCACGTACCCCGCCATGACTGCCATCTTAACGAGGCGGGACTTTGTTTTCTTGTTTAGGAGTTTCAATCGCATAGTCAGTATCACTCTCACAAAATACATGCGGGTGCAGAGGGTGTATTGTTACCCCACAAGTTTTGCAAACACCCCACCACTTTCCTATCACATAGTCAATATCTCTCTGCATGGTAGTAGTTGTAGGCCCCTCTTTATTAGGATAATGCGTACACTCAGTCACATAGCCATTCTCGCTATCCAGTATCGCTTTCCCGCAGTAATCACAATTAAAATTACTCATGGCAAAAAATAAACGTACTTACCACCCTCCATCTGTCTCCATATTTGAGGAATGTCCCTCAAATCTAAATGCCAGCCCCCGCTATAGACCTTATACTTCCAGTGAGGATATATCCCGATACCATCAAATCCAGCTATCTTGATATAGTTCCACTGCTCCCGCATATCCATTGTGGTGCAGATTATAATGTCCGCCGCAAGGCCTTTGTAGTGGTAGGACATATCGCTGTGGCCTTTTGAGTCATAACCAGCCGTTACGATAATCGGGCAGTTTATCCACTCCCTCAGAGAATCCAGACGGCCTACAAGGTCAAGGCTAATGTCCTCGCCCTTGTTTTGGGAATGATGGTCATCAAAGTCTCTGGGTGAAAAGTGCTTTATGTCAGACCATTTTGGCATATCCGTTCCTGTAATACCTCCTACCATAATTCCCGCCCACAGCCCCAAAATTTTCACTTCATTTGCTTACATCTCGCCATATAAAGAACAGTTAAGCTGTGAGCGGGTATTCACTTACCATCAGCTGATCTCCTATTCCATTCCCGGTTGCAACCTTCAATCTCGGCTTCTGCCTTGATGAGTCGTTCTAACGTATGATCATATTTCTCCACCATTGTATCTATCTTTTCCCATAACTTTCGGATTCCTTCCTTGAGGTCGTCCCGTAATCCTTTAAGTATGTACAGATTGATAGTGAGAAGAACACTAACGAAAGCAAGCAACACAGTAACAGTAATATTACCCACACCGAGATACCTCCTTTACTTATTTATTCCCGCTCGGAGCGTAGCAAGGCCGCCTGCCCCTAACACACCCAGCAAGGTCTGATAAGTTATGCTGTCTATATACCCTAAGTGATATCCTGCCGTGACCAGACCTATCAATCCGGCAATGATATACGTCCTGTATCCCTGTAGTGCGTTCATAGATAACCCCTCCAAAAATTTATTCAGATAGTGCACGACTACTTTTCGCACTATCCAGTTCATTTGAATACCTGGACGATGGACAGATACAATGCAGGCTCAAGGTGCACATCCCCATCCAGGTTAGTCAGGCCCATGATCCCGGTGGATACGTTCACATCCCCAAGGAACCAGACTCCGCCGAGTTTGTCTATCACCTTGACAGCATCTATGCCCACCCCAACGCCTGCCTTATGGTCTTCACCGTCTTTCATGGGGTCTACATACTCTCCACGAACCGTAAAGATATCCTTGATAGTTGCGATGTTAGATCCGATCCCTACGGCAAAGCTCCCGGATGAAGGTAAAAATAACGTGTCTCCGGATAGATTCACGCCACTGTACTGGACGATATCCCCGTCTGCCGCAAACGCCGAAACGGCAAAACACAGGGCCAACAGTAACAGCGCTACGGCTACCTTACCTTTGCTCTTCTTGTCGTTCTTTTTCTTTGACATCTTATTTCTCCTTTTTTTGTGGGGATATGATTTATATCCTCCGAATATTAGGTGGTGCGTATACACACCACACATCACACACTTAACTCCGCCAATGATATATCCGCCACGATATAGGCCCGCTGGGAACATCGATCCGCCGCACTTACGGCATAATATCCCAGCTGGTTCGTATTTATTTTTCCTCATCAATTAAATCCGGCAATTTAAGAGATTCCCCATATTTCTTTAATGCCTCCGACATTACCGGAGACATGAACACTTGCCTATTATCTTGATAAATGTATTGAACCAACTTTGAGTCTGTGGGATATGGGGTGATCCCGGTAGATTTCAGCACTTCCTTGTGTGCATCCCAGGCATGATTAAGTTGTTCCCTGGGTAGTAATGGAACCGTCTTTCCATTTTCATCAATTTTATTTTTTCTATAATTTTGAATTAGCCAGTGTATGTTTTCTATGGCAGGTTTCAGGCATCGGATAGTTAATTCTTTCTGTGCCGAAGTGATAATTTCCTTAATTTCTTCCTTGCCGAATAGTTGAGATATGGCTGGCTGAGAAACATTAAATCGCACAGCCACATCCCGTTGATTGGCCCCGGCAACAAACATGGCAACGGCTTCTGCCCTCTCTTCAACGGTCAGATTGTGATATTCAGACTTATTCCCCAATAGATACCCAATATTATTGTTTCACCTTGAAACATACTCTTTATACTTCTATCAAGTATCTATTGGTTTGTCAAGTTAAATATGGGCTATCTTATGGATGGCGGATATTGAGAAGGGTTTACCTTGCCTGTTAAATTGACTATTTTGTACCATTGCTTCACATATAATCTTAAAGGGCATACCGTGTTTACGAAGATTTATCACATCAAATATTATTTTCTGCTCCATTTCGTCAGCCTCGATATGTACTCCATCATCGGCCACCCTATAACCGTATGGAATATTACCTATCCTCTCCCCATTACTCTTCTTGTGAGCAAGAACGGTTTTTGTTCGTTCTGACGTTGCTTCCCGTTCCCATTGAGATATGGACATTACCATATTCATAATCATCCTTCCCATTGCGGAATTAGTATCAATTCTCTCTTGCACTGAAATTAATATTTTATCTTTAGAAAAGTATCTTTCAAGTAAATAGCAGAGGTCTTTAACCGATCTTGTAAGGCGATCAAGTTTAATTACAAGCACACCATCACAAAGGCCAAAATCCATTAATTCTATAATCTTCTGCATGCCAGGCCTTTTAAGGTTCTTTGCCGATTCCCCAGCATCTACTACTATTTCCAACAATTCAATATCGTATAATTCAGCATATTTCCTGATTTGAGATTCCTGAACTTCAAGGCTTACCCCTTCATCAGCCTGCTTGTCACTTGAAACCCTGCAATACCCCGCAATCTTCATGCCTACCATGTCTTCTTAAATCCCTTCGGTACTTCGTCAGCCTTAGGCCCTGCATTATTAAATCCAACACCATGTCTCCTTAAATCCATATCTATTATCAACTCTTCCCCCTCGCCAACAATTATATTCCCCATCTCTCTTTCCTGATTAACCTTAACTCCCATCATTACAGGCTTCTTAGCCCTGAAATCCAAATATTCCCCTACAGCCACAAGTACCATCTCCCGCATACTGACCCCACCCTCAATAGATGCCGCCTTTAACCTTCTCCCTAACTCCGGCGGGATATCTTTAATAAATAACGACTTCACGTTCCCAGACCTGACCCATTTACCCCATACATCCATTCAAAATAACCTATCATGAAATGTAATAAATGTCAACCGCATATCACAATGTCAACTTCCCGGTTT
>MHYJ01000036.1:0-4090 GCA_001828445.1 Planctomycetes bacterium RBG_16_43_13 | reverse complement strand
TTATTACATCAACCGAAGCGATCTGTCCCCGCTCCCTCCCCACCCCTCATGGATGCTGGCAAGGCATCTGGATATAGCATCAGAGCGGAAACATCCAGGATCAAGCACAATATATAGGGGTACTGGATGCCCCGGATATTTACACCCACAGCCCTGTGGGGGAAAACGGGGTACAAACAGGGGCAATATGGGGTTGTATAGATATTTTAAATATCAGGTATAGATAACCTCAATACAAGATACTTTGCATAGAAAATCTCTATAGCAGGTATAGACGCCAGCAATACAGGATGTAGGAGGCGAATCTACTCGATAATAGAGATAGGCACAGTGCTGACAATAGGCAAAATCTACCCGACCGCAATTGATTTGCTATATGACAGATATGACAAAGGTCATATCTAAGTATGACAGCCCAAGTTATTGATTTTGTTGTGTTTAATACCTCTGTCATACTGTCATACTATAAATATTAATAAAGAGTATAGAATAGTATATATATATAAGAGGAATAGTATAAATATATATATATAGGGTACTATAAAGTGTTGAGCTGTTTTTATTAATGCACTGTAAGATGTGAATAGTGTTCCGTATTAGTTAGTAATATCAGGTAGTTGTAAAAAATTAGTGTTTTTGGCTTATCATACTGACTTGCAATAGGTTAAGTTGAAAGATTGGACTCGCATTGCAACTCATTGTTTTTAAATGGATTATGATTTAGTGCCCGGTAATACGATATCACCTGTAATTGATATACTTGATTGCACAGGTAATAATAATACTTGACAGATAAAATAAGGTATAGTATTGTTAGGTATGTTACTAATTATTAATATCTCACAGGAGGCGTATATGATGGAAAGAAAAACTTGCATGAAATGTAAGCACCAGTGGACTCCCAGAACCGTTTCGGAGCCCCGGCAATGTCCGGGTTGCCATAGGTGGGATTGGAAAGAGCCTGGCGAAAGATTATTGAGCCAGTTTTGCACCTGCCACCAGTGCGGGAAAGAATGGATGTCCAAGCCACAAGGGGGGAATGAGAAACCGAAACACTGCCCTAAGTGCAGGTCACAGTATTGGGATGATGAGAATTATATTGTAAAACAGAAGAATATTTTTATTTGCCTGCGTTGCCCGCCCACGGGACGTATAGTAGCCGGAGAAATTGAGCGGAGATGGTGGATGTCCCGGCTGGATCACCCTAGGGTATGCCCTAATTGCCACTCACCCTACTGGGATAGACCGAGAAAAGGAGATGAAGCATGAAAAAATGGATAGAGGGGAAATGGGAATATTACAGAGACGATATCAAACAACTCTACATGCGCCGGGAAGTAGGCCCTATGGAAATGCTGAATTACGAGAAGATATCGCCCAGGGAATTAAAATGCCTGATCTGTGGCCATAAATGGGTCTCCCTTCGAGCGAAAGACCCACTACGCTGTATCCGATGTCAATCTGCGGCCTGGAACACCCCGCTCCCGCCGCCTGCCGCTCCATATCAGGCCCCTGATGGGGTAACATATCAGAGTATATTGGTATGTGCCGACTGTCAGGCGGCGTGGAAGATCAGAGAGGATCACAAGATCAGGCCATGCCCACAATGTAAAAGTGAGCAGGTGGAGAGGTACAGGGTAGTAGCCGATACCCTGATAGTTACCCCGACCCAATAAAAACCATATATAGTGTCCTGTCTAAAAATGTATACCACATTATGCTATTGACATCTGTAATCAGATATAGTATATTATAGGTAGATGATGAGGGAAGGGGTGAAAAAGATGAATAAACAAGAAATAATAACCATGATTAATAATTGGATGGAAAAAAAACATGCAGTCGCCTTTTATCTCCCGAAACGGAAACTGGTCCGATTTAATGGCCATACGTGTTTATCTATAGAATTGGCCATCAAAAAAATGCAAGAAGACCTCTGGCAATGTCGCCGGGGGAAAGAATGGGGAGGGGAAAATGAACGTCTATGAGATAGTAACCGAACAAATCATAAAAAAACTTAAAGAGGGTAAAATTCCTTGGATTAAACCATGGAACACCGAAACGGGCAAACCACGTTCAATTCATGGCCATTATTACCAGGGCATTAATTTATTTTTGTTAGCATGCAGCAATTATTCCTCTCCTGTCTGGCTTACTTATGAACAGGCTAAAAAACAGGGTGGCCATGTAAAAAAAGGGGAAAAAGCGACATTAGTAACATTCTGGAAACAAATCAAAAAGAAAAACGATGAGAATGAGACAGAGACATTTTCAATTCTGCGATATTATTCAGTCTTTAACCTGGAGCAATGTGAAAATGTCTCTGTCCCTGAAAAACTGGTTACAAAAGACCTAACAGTTTATAACCATGACCCTATCCAGGCAGCAGAATCAGTTATTAATAATATGCCTAATAAACCAGTTTGTCAATCAATTAAACAAGATGCAGCATATTATATACCGTCTCAGGATATAGTAAACATCCCTAATAAATCTCATTTCCCAGTCATTGAAGAGTTTTACTCAACATATTTCCATGAATTAGCACACTCAACAGGCCACAGCAGCAGATTAAACAGAGGGGAAGTAATGGAGAAAAACTTTTTTGCCTCTCATACCTATTCGAAAGAGGAATTGACTGCCGAAATGACAGCTTGTTATCTCAATACCACTTGTAACCTGGAAGTAAAAACTGAACAGAATTCAGTAGCTTATTTGCAATCCTGGATAAGCCGGTTAAAGAACGATTCTAAATTTATAATATCAGCAGCAAGTAAAGCACAAAAGGCAGCCAATTACATCCTAAACAAAGCGGAGGTATCCTATGACTAACACAATCACCCTGCCAGTCTGGACGTGCCTACGCTGTGGGCACACTTGGCCGGGCAGACAACAGACAAAGCCGTACAGTTGCCCTAAGTGCAGGTCACAGTATTGGGATAAACCAAGGATCAGGCCGGTGAAGGCCGGGAAGGGGGAAAAATAACATGGAATATAAATCATATGTAAGTTGGTCAAGGTTAATGGTTGTAAAGGATTCTGGCCGTGAGGCCGTCAAAAGGTATCGTATAATATCCAGTAAAGACATATATAATCTTGCAACAAGCACGTTGTCAGCATATTTCGGAGGCCATGACAGGGAAGAGTTTATTATCATCCTCTTGGACGGAAAAAATCGAATGTCAACAATCCATTCTGTGTCAGTGGGTTGCTTAACTTCAAGCATCGTGCATCCGAGAGAGGTTTTTAAAATGGCTATATTGGGTAATGCTGTAAGCCTAATATTATGCCATAATCACCCTTCGGGAGATCCTGCACTGTCCCCAGAAGATATTGAAATAACCAAACGGCTTGTTGCTGGTGGGGAGATATTAGGGATCAAAATACTTGACCATATAATTATCGGAGAACAGGGATATGTTAGTTTTGCCGATAAAGGGTGGCTATGATTGAATTTCTGAAAGCCTTCACCTCTGGCCTGATCCTGTCTGGGCTGGCTGTGGGGATCATGAAATTAACAGGACAGTTTTAAAGGAGATAGACATGGAAAATTACACTAAAATAAATAAAATGGAAAATATGCGCAGGGCTATAGAAAATATCCATAAGCAAGTATCTGATATGCTTTGCCCGATATGTAAACAGCCGCAACCCTGCCCGATGGAGACAGAGAAGCTCTCCGGCATGGTGCTGCCGAAAAAGGAGAAAATGAAATGTGATTGTGAAAGAAGTGGTTCTAAATCCATCCAAACAACCCAAAAAAAAGGAGGGAAAAGATGAATGAATATTATGTTGCTATACGAGTAGACAATAATAAGGAATGGATTGATACGACTACCATAGCTTTGTTGGCAGATGAGGCGAAAAAAAAGCAAATATCACAAATAGGGAAATTCCACGATGGGCAATAGCTAACCCAGTAGTCCGTATCCAAAAAATCATTATAAGGGCAATAGATACATTTACGGGGGATATATTGTGATTCACAGCCCCTGGCCTCACCCGTCAGGGGCTTAAAGGAGAACACAAATGAAAAGAAAGCTGATGTGGCGATTTAGGAAGCAATCCGAAGCTGATCCGTTTCGGTTGC
>MHYJ01000035.1:12127-15310 GCA_001828445.1 Planctomycetes bacterium RBG_16_43_13 | reverse complement strand
TTGTTTAAGGAGGAGCAAAGACGATGCACCCAAACTGGCGAAAGATATGTGATGAATACATAAAGGCGACCTCCTACGACCCTGCGGAGATGGAGGAGGGGTGGAAGGGGAGAAAATACGACAATAAAAATCGCCCTCCGACTTATCTGACCTATCCCGATGCGAAGGTGCGTATCCCGCTCGGTGAGCCGCAGTTCACTCCATCCACTGATTTGTGGAAACTCCTCAGAAACCGCCGCTCGAAGCGGAACTTCCTGCCAATACCGCTTACGTTTAACGAACTAAATATCCTCCTGTGGGGAATGCAGGGCATCACCGCCGATATGGGCGATTATCAACTTCGGACGACTCCGTCCTCCGGCGCACTCTATCCAATCGAGACGTATCTCCTCGTCAATAGGGTAGATGGATTAAAGCAGGGGCTATATCATTTGGATGTGAAGGGCTGGACGCTTGAGGGTTTGAAATTAGAGGATGTCGCTGATATTTCATACAAGGTGTCAATGGAGCAGGAGTTGGCAAAAATATCGGCGGTCAACTTCGTCTGGACTGCCGTGATGGAGCGGTGCCGTGCAAAATATTATGAGCGGGCATATAGATATATCTGGTGGGATGTGGGGCATATAGCCGAAAATCTGCATATCGTTGGCAATGCCATCGGTTTGGGCGTCTGCTCTGTAGGTGCCTGGTATGATAGCGAGGCGAACAAATATTTAGGGATTGATGGGGTCGGGCATTTCTCGGTTCTCTTCGCCTCAGTCGGCAAGGTCGAGGGTGAGGACTGGAAAAAGGACAGAAGGCCGCCTAATAAATAACCCCTCACCATTGTTAAAAACTTACTGACTGAAGTGAATTAAGCAAGTAAATTCCAAATAACAAGCACCAAGTTCCAAATAAGCACCAATTACCAAACATCAAGCACCAATAAATCATATGTTTGGAATTTGGCATTTGAGTATTGGAATTTATTTGGAATTTGCTATTTGGAGTTTGGTATTTTATATCCTTATCTTCATTTTAACAATCGCAAGTAGCCCTATTACCTTGGCACAACTATATTCCTGATACCGATACCTTTTCGCAGGTTGTCGAACGCCTCGTTTATTTTATCAAGGGTGAATTTCGCAGTTACGAGGGGTTTTATCTGGATTTTGTTCCTCCTCGCCATCTCTATAATGCGCGGATAATCGACAGGGCGACAGCCAAGCGAACCGACTATCTCCTGCTCGAAGAACATTATTTTTGCTACTGTGATTTCTGTCGGTTTCTCACAATATCCTACGATGCAGAGGCGACCACCTGCCCTTATGGAACTATGTGCCTGCTGAATTGTCGTAGAATTGCCAATGCACTCCATTGCGATATCGGCACCGCCGCCTGTTATGGATTTTATCTTCTTTGCGACGTCCTTCTCGTTCTTTGCATTTACCACCTCTGCGGCGCCGAACTGCTTCGCAAACTCTAACTTTTTGTCGTCCACGTCAACTGCTATAACTACTGCGCCGAGTGCTGAGGCAATCTGGACGGCGTTTATGCCCACACCTCCACAGCCGAAGATGGCGACTTTATCACCCGGCTTGACAGAAGCCCTATTCACCACAGCGTGGTATGGCGTCGAGACCGCATCCGCAATTATTGACGCCTCCTCGAGCGGTATCTCTGGCGGGAGTGGAATAGCATCCTTTGCTGGTGCTTTTACGAATTCTGCGAAGCCACCATCCCTGTGGTTGCCGAACATCTGCATATTCTGGCAGATATTCTCTCGCCCCTGCCTGCAGAGAACACATCTACCGCAGGTGAGGACGGCGGGGAGCAGAATCCTGTCGCCTTGTTTGAGGGATGTAACGTCTTTGCCGAGTTCTGCGACCGTGCCAGATATTTCGTGTCCGAGAACGAGAGGCGGTTTCTGAAACGTTGGGACGCCGTGGTCTATGTAATGCAGGTCGGTGTGGCAGGCACCGCAGGCGGCGACCTTGACGAGGATTTCTCCATCTGTTATTTGCGGGGTCGGGACGTCCTTTACCTCAAGCGGTTTATTCGCTCCGTTAAATATTGCGGCTTTCATAGATATAATCTCCTAATAGAAAAATCAAAAATCAATTTCCAAATAAATCCCAAATTACAAGCATCAAGCACCAAATAAGCACCAATTACCAAATTCCAATCTCTAAACTGTTTGATATTTGAGTATTGGAATTTTTCCTACCATATCTTTCAATCTGCAATCTTCTAATCTTTGAATTTTGCATTGTCATTTTGCTTTTTGATATTTAATTTTTGGATTTATTCACGACAACTGTCCTCCGTCAATCCTTATAACCTCACCTGTTATGTGACGGGCGTCCTCCGAGCATAAAAACGCAATTACATTCGCCACGTCCTCTGGTGTGGCGAGCCGTCCCAAGCAGGTCTCCGTCTTCAGGCGGTCTCTAACGTCTTGAGGGACGTCTGCCGTGAGCGGCGTATCCACCAGCCCCGGTGCGACTGCGTTGACGTTTATGTTATAGGCACCCAAATCCCGTGCGGCGCCGCGAGTCAAGCCGATTATCCCTGCCTTTGCGGCACAGTAATTCGCAAGACCCCGCCTGCCCCTAATCGCTACGGTTGACGAGACGCTCACGACCTTCCCGCTCTTCTGCTCCTTAAAATATTTAGTGGCGGCGCTTATGTAATTAAATACGCCTTTTAGGTCAACGTCAAGAACATCATCCCAGTCCTTTTCCGTAAGTTTGGATAACGTGCCGTCTCGCGATATGCCGGCGGAGTTTATGAGGACGTCGAGGTGGGCTTTTTGCTTTACCAAGTCGTCAATAATCTGATGAGCCCTCTTGAAATCGCTCACATCTTGCTCGAAGGCGATGCCATTATGACTCTCCACGAGAGCCCTTGCTTCTGGGCTGATTTTCAAATCCACTATCGAGACACTATCGCCAGATAAGGCGAACTTCCTTGCAGTGGCGAGCCCGATACCGCTTGAGCCGCCTGTTATCAAAACAATTCTCATAACTTCTTCCCGCAGGAGCCACAATATTTAAATTCGCTTGGTATTCCCTTCGCACCGCAGGGGCATACTTTAGTATATGGTCCCCAGAGGAACTCGCTTGACTTGCCATCTGCCGCCGCCTGACGAAGCCCCATATAATTCGGCTTACGCTTTTCCACGAAGGCGGTCATACCCTCGTA
>MHYJ01000035.1:2813-12077 GCA_001828445.1 Planctomycetes bacterium RBG_16_43_13 | reverse complement strand
CCGTCTCGTTCCAAGCCAACTCCTTCCAGAAATTGACCTGCTGTTTTGTGTAGCGGGTGCACTCGGGGAATTTCTGTTTTAGGTTGTCTGCGAATTCTTTTACTTTCTCGTCGAGTTTGGATAGGTCTATAGAATATCCTTGCTCGCCCTTGAGGGCAGAACTAATCTGTTCTTGAGAGGCGTTTTCTATAAACTTACCTTCTTTTTTCACGGAAGGGACTACCGCATTTACAAGCCCCCATTCGAGTGCCTTCTTAGCAGGGATGCGCGGGTTCATCATCAGCATCTCGTGGGCACGCTTATCGCCTACGCAGAGCGGGAGCCATTGAGTCGCACCTCCGCAGGCAACAGAGCCGACGGATGTGCCGACCTGTCCTAAATATGCGTGCTCTGCCATTATGGATAGGTCGCAGGCAAGTTGTGATTCGTTGCCGCCTCCGACGGTGATACCGTTTATACGAGCGATAGTGGGCTTGCCATTTCTGAGGATACTTTCTATGTATGCACGGAACAGCCCCATATACTTCCAATAGTCGCGGGGGCGCTTGGTATATTTGTCCTGATATTCCTTCACATCACCGCCTGTGCAGAAGGCGTTCGTGCCCGCACCTGTATATACAATCACGGCTACGGAGTCATCCCATGCGGCGTTCTGGAATGCGAGTGTCAATTCTTTCAGTGCGTTCGTGCTGTAGCAATTATAGGATTGAGGGCGGTTTATGGTTATGGTAGCGACCCAATCCTCCTTTTTGTAGATTATCTCCTTAAACTGCATCTTGTCGACGTATGGGGCGAAATCGTTTTCCTGCATAGAACCCTCCTCTATAAAAATAATACTTTTAATTATTAGCGGTTTGTTTTTGCAGGCGTCTCAAGCCAAGTAGTGCGGCTCCTATGGCGCCTGCATACTCCGAGTCCTTGTGGACGTTTACCTTCATCCCGATTTTTTCCTCGAATGCCTTTACCATACCGACATTTTTCGCAACGCCGCCTGTCATTGTTACCTCGCTCTCCACGCCCACCTGCCTTATTAGTGCGGTAACTCTGTCAATGATGGACTTGTGGGCACCCATCAGGATGTCCTCTATCTTTTTGCCTTCTGTAACGTGGTTTATGATTTCTGATTCTGCCAGAACGGCGCAGATGCTGGATATAACTTGCGGGTCGGCAGAGCGGAGGGACATCTCGCCGATTTGCTCGAGTTCGAGTTCCATCGCATTAGCGACGCGTTCGAGGAATCTGCCCGCACCGGAGGCGCACTTGTCATTCATCTTGAATGTCTTTACCCTGCCGTTATCCAATATTTTTATGGCACGGGAGTTCTGGGCGCCGATGTCGAGGACGCATTTTGTCTTCGGGTATAGGAAATGTGCCCCGTAGGCGTGGCAGGTGATTTCGGTTATCTGTATGTCGCGGTTTCTGACCTGGTATCTGCCGTAGCCGGTGCTTGCGACATAGGATGGTTTTTTTCCATTTGGGCAGAGCGATTTTATAGCTGTTTCGCCTACGGCATCAAGCCGCACGCTGGTTGGACTCGAGTAACGGGCGACTATCTCAGCCGCCTCATTTATGAGGACTGCCTTGGTAGTTCTGCTTCCTACATCAATGCCTGCTATGAGTGTTATTTTCATGTTCTACCTTTTCAAAAGCGAACAGGGCGGCGCCGATGGCGCCTATAAACTGAGAGTCGCTACAGACGTTTAGTTTCATCCCGAGCTTCTCCTCTATTGCCTTGACCATTCCTTTGTTTCTGGATACCCCTCCTGTGAATGTTATTTCATCTTCCAAACTTATACGTCTCATAAGTGCGATGCTCCTGCCTGCTATCGCATTATGGACGCCGCGCAGTATATCCTCAACCTTTCTGCCTTTTGAGAGGTGGGACATAATCTCCGCCTCTACGAAAACGGTGCATACGTTCGTTATGCGGATTGGGCTTTCCGACATTTGAGAGACGTCGCCTATCTCGCCAAGTTCTAATCCGAGTACGCCTGCGGCGGCTTCTAAAAATCTGCCAGTTCCTGCCGCACATTTATCATTCATACAGAAATCCTTTACATCTCCATCTGCACCAACTTTTATTGCCTTAGTATCTTGTCCGCCTATATCTAAAATAGTTCTCGTATTAGGAAATAGAAAATGTGCCCCCCTTGAGTGGCATCCTATCTCGGTAACCTGAGTATTTCCGAATGGCACTTTATATCTTCCGTAGCCGGTTCCGACTATAAATGTTACCTCCCACTCCTCGAATTTACCCTCCTCTAATGCGTTTTTGAAGGCACGTTCAGCCGCCTTTACCACATTTGCACCGGTATTAGTGAGCCCTCTTCCCACAATTTTTCTGTTCTCATCAAGTATAATTGCCTTTGTAGCTGTGGAACCGACGTCAACGCCAGCGACTAACATAATTATGCTCCTCTCTTATGGGCAAGCGACTCGAAAAATGCGTCTATCCTGTTTTTTAGCTGTGCCTCTGAAAAATAACGAGGGTCTGCCAAATCGGACTCTATGAATAACGTTGGCATATTTAGTTTCTTGGAGAAATACTCCCTTACGTCTGCCTGTCCTACAGAAAACGCCCGACAGGACTTTACAGAGTGTATCACGAGTCCGTCTGCAAGGTAATCCTTTAGGTATTTCTCCATCATCCTAACTCGCATATCCCAACTCCAGTTAGTATAACAATTTAGTGCATATTCCGCTATTGTCTCGAATGGTCTCTCTGGGTCGTGGCGGAAACACTTATCTGACGGAACGTCTCCCTGCAATGGCAGGTCCCATATACCTCCTACCTTAGAATATGTCGAGCCAACACAGCACACACCCCATTTTTTGAAGAGTTCCCAGAAATTACGGAAGTGGGGCCAGGGAGGTGGTCCCTCCATAACAACCCTAAACCTTTCCTTTGGGACAGGACCTATCTGGTGTGCTATCCTTTCCTTAATCTCTTCTAACGCCATTTTGTAATAATCCACACATTCTTTTTTCCCGCGCATTACGTAGATAGGAGCCATAAAGAATACCGCCTCGAAGAATGCGTCGAATGGAGACGGGATACGCTTGGAGGATTCTAAAATCTCTACCCATAGATCTTCTGCCTTGCGGGAGAGTCCTAAAATCTCCTGTAGTCGCTCCATAGAGAATTTTTTACCGCTTATTTTTTCACAGAGGGGGATAAGCTCACTAAATTGCCTTGTGAGGTATCTAATCGAATCTGCGTCTATATTGCCATTCCACATATAGGGGACATCCAACATAAATAGAGGGGCATCGTAGAACTTCGCCAGTGCCTCAAACCATTTTATATATGTGTTACAGCCGGAGTATGTGCATAGGAGTAAGTCAGGTTTGGGCATCTTACCGAACGGTCCCACATTGTTATTTATAATGAGACCGATATCATTTTTCACATAACCGCATACGTCTGGGGAATAACCTGTATCTTCTGCCTTTAGTATGAAGTCACCGGCCACCTTTCTTACACCACATTGGAGGGCATTCACCTCTGGATATACGAGGTGAAATCCAAACACCTCCAGTAGCTCCGATATATTTCCGCTTATGAATAGATATGCGACCGGTTCTTTCTTTTCATTTGCAGTGGACAGGTCTTTATACCATTTACCTAATAGGTCTTTTTGGTAGTTTCTACCTACATCTTGATATTTATATATTGTTTCCGTCATAAAACCTCCTATGCGAAGAACATTATTGACTCCACAAATGTCTCTATTTGCGTCCTTACATTATCAAATGCACTCATCTTTTCTTCGAATTCGAATGATATATATGGTATCCCTTCGCGCTCGAGTGTATTTTTCATAAGCACAAAATCGAACAGGGCAGGGTCACAGAATTTTGCAGAGCAGAATATTACGCCATCTGCCTTTAGTTCTCTAAACTTTTCAACCAGCACTATGTCCCTTGGCTTAGTATGATTATGTCTAACGGATGATTTTATGGCGTTGTGGACATAGGCATACGCTAACGATTCAAGCGGATTGCCATTTAACTGTATGGGTTCCTCATACCACCTTGAGCTAAGGGATAGGTCGTCATCTATTATATAACATCCTGCCTCTTCAATTGTCTCGAGTAACTCTATCGGCGGCTGTTCGCAGAATGAGCCCTCTATTATGACTCGCAGTGAGTCGCGCTGCTTACGTTCTCTCTTCTCGATAGCGTCAAGAACACTCTGTAATATGATAGAGTGCTTCTCCTTTGGTATGAACCGACCGGTTCTTATGATTGTGTAGAGTTCTGATGTGGAGATAGCCCACGGCTTTTTAGTTCTAAGTTGATATAACTTGCTCACAAGTGCCCTATTCTCATTATAAATCTTTATACTATTTGCAATGTCATCATTGCTTATCTTCTTACCAGACATTCTCTCCAGCCCTGTTTTTAGCTTTAGCAGTTCAGATACGAGATATTCTACTGCGTGTGCTGATGTAATATTTTGTGGGAAATGGACATATTCCACGAACATAGTAGGGAAATTGCGACGCCAGATGCCGGCTAAATTTCGCGCAACATCGCATATAGATGGGAAGACCACGCCATCTAATATATTCAATCGTCCTTTCAGTCCGAGTTCGAGTGTGCTGCGGGCTATAGAACACACGAAGGATTGTATGCGTGAATCTGCGTAATCAATCTCGATAGCCCCGCCGCCGAGCAAGCCGACAGGGAGCATACCAGCCGCATGAATAACCTCCTCTGGCGTATATACAGGGAAACATCCTATCGCCTTTTTGCTCTTTCTCGCCCCCTTCCAATCGCTTACGCTGGAGAGGTTAGTATCTTGAACTATCTGTTTACAACCATCCAGTATTTCTTCAAATCTCTTTGCCATATCTTGTTATCGCAGTGTATCTTGCGTTGCCAGTTTAGATTTACCTAATCCTATTTCCTCGTCAGTTAGATAGCAGGCCGGGTCGGTCGCCCAAGCGTCGCCGGTTGATATGTCTGCCCTTACACGGAAACTCCCACCGCATAGGTCTATCCATTTACATCTTGCACATCTGCCTTTTAGCAGAGATTTTCTGTCTTTAAGTCCAGCCATAAGTGGGTTTGATGTGTCCATCCATATCTCGCTGAATTTGCGATTTCTTACGTTGCCGAGCGTATGATACATCCAAAATTGGTCTGGGTGGACATTTCCAACGAAGTCGATACAACCAATCCCTACGCCGGAACTATATAAACCGCCCCCGTTCCATTTTAACAGGTCATAAACTATATTTGCGCGGTCATTGTCGGCTGATAACATCTTCATATAGAGATAAGGCCCATCGCAGTGATTATCAACGGTTAGTATTTCAGTTTTTAATCCTCTCCTATGGAAGTCCATAGTACGTTCGAGAATTGTATCCATAGCCATCCTTTCTTCTTGATGGGTAAGGGCGACTACGTCCGAGCCGCGGCCTGCAGGGACAAGATGGTAGAAACAGGCACGGTTTATCCTCTCCTCTTCTATGAAATTAAATATATCGCGTAGGTCTTTTACATTCTGTTTTGTCAGAGTTAATCTTAGTCCGACTTTTTGTCCTACATTTACAAGGTTCCTAAATCCCTGCATTGCGCGGTCGAATGCACCAGCTACGCCGCGAAATTTGTCATTCACCGGCTTCATACCGTCTAAACTTACCCCCACATAGCTGAACTCGCTCTCCTTGATTTTGCGGGCAATATCCTCTGTAATTAGTGTGCCGTTTGTGGAGAGGACAACGTGTAAGCCCAAACTACGTGCATACCCTGCAAGTTCAAATATGTCCTGTCTAACGAGTGGTTCACCGCCGGAAAGAAGGAGGGCGGGTATATTAAACTCAGATAAATCCTTGATTAGCGCCTTGCCTTCATCCGTCGTTAATTCGCCTGTGTATTTCTTATTTTCGGAGTCGCTGTAGCAGTGGACGCATTTTAGATTACAGGTACGGGTTATATTCCATACTACTACTGGACGACGTTCTTTTGCGGACTTTGCGACATCGTGCGCCTCATGTTTGGCGACCTTTAGTTCCTTTAGCACACGTCCATAGCGGTGCGGTTTGGAGGAGGTCTCCATATCGCAGTAAAGGACGCTTATATCTATCATCTTACTTTATCCTTCTAATGGATGACAACACGGTGCAACCTTATGATGTCCTGATTGGCATTGCTTTGCCATTGCTCCGAGTTTACTTACACCGAGAATCTGGACAGCCATAGGGAATAGTATATTGTCCTCCTTTGATATATGTTCACGGAGGACGTTTATAAAGTGTTTAGCCGCGTCTGCCAACTCTTTTCTCGGCGTTTTATCATTAGTGCCTTTTATAAACGTAAGGGTCTTCCGTATGTCTGCGTGTTCTGCATCCATAACCGCTAAAGGCCCCATAGACCTGCCGAGCGTCGGCTCTAATGCAGGATATATACCGGATTCCTCTGTCTGTGCGTGTGCATCTACGGCGGTCTCTATAGTTGCAACGGTTGCCGAGATGGCGGCATTACTCCCGTTGCCGTTTATCAGGTTCTCTAAATGTTCCAACTGCCTCAAGAATATGACGTGCTCTGCTCCCAAACATTCTGTGGCTAACATAACTTCCTCCTTTCTTTAATTTTTACTATTACAAGTTGCCGGTTTTTGCTTCATTCTAATCGGCTCATATATGCAATATGGCTCTTCATCCATATAGTTGCCTGTATCGTAGAACGCCCTTGCACGACAGCCCATACAGACATTTTTATATTCGCATATTCCACACTTGCCTTTTAGTTGCTCGGTATCTCTCAATGCCGTGAAAACAGAAGACGTTTCCCATATCTCTCTAAACGGCTTCCTCTTTACGTTTCCTGCTGATACGGGTAGATAGCCGCAGGGAAATACCTCCCCCTTATGCGAGACGAAACAAATACCTGTACCTGCAAGGCAGCCCTTCGTCATTGTTTGCATCTTCGCCTTTGCAGGGTCTGTAGAGTTATGCGGGTGTCCGCTTATTGTTATATCTTTGACGTTACCAATTGCCTTTTTTCTCTGTAAAGCAATCCTAAAATAATGTGGGGCGCAGGTCGCCTTCAGGTGGATTTTGCCCTCTAATGTCTTGTCATACATCCAGTTTAGTATCTCCTCGTATTCGTTGGCTGGGAGCATATTTTTCTCCGCTATCTGGACACCGCAACCGACAGGGACGAGCATAAATATATGTATTGCATCTGCCCCGAGCGAGAGTGCCATATTATAAAGTTCTTCGCACTGGTGGCGGTTGTGTCGCGTTACCGTGCAGTTTATCTGCATACTCATACCGAGATTCTTTAACCGCTTGAAGCCATCTATCGCCTTTTTTAATGAGCCGGGCTGCTTGCGGAAGTCGTCGTGGGTCTTCTCGTCTGCCCCATCTATACTTATAGCTACCCGTTTTATCCCGCTCTCTACAATCTCCTTCGCTATTACGTTATCTATGAGTGTCCCATTTGTGGCAAGTGAGACCATTAAGCCCCGCTTTACAGCGTATCTGGTTATATCGAATATATCAGGTCTGAAGAGCGGTTCGCCACCTGATAAGACAAGTATCGGTTTAGCGCACTCTGACAGGGAGTCGATAAAGCCGAATGCCTCCTGTGTCGTGAGGTCATCCTGCATTAGTTCTTTTGAGACGTCGAGGCGGCGACAGTGGATACACTCAAGGTTGCACCCCGCCGTCGTTTCCCAGAATAGCAAACGCAGGTCGTTCATATAGGAATATAAGCAAAGAGAGTGCCACTGTGTATGCCACTACGTTAGATGTAAGTGCCTGATTTGTAATGGCTTAACTTAAATATACGTAATAATTGGGTAAATTCAGGCAGACGTATGTGTAAAATTCCACAGCAGGTGGGTGAAATTACGCAGAGATAAAGTAAATAACGTGGTTACTAATAAATTAGCCCACTCTCCTTTAGAAGCAATTTTTATATATGTTTGGATAAAAAATCAATAGCCAACTCGCTTCTAAACTTTTATAATCCCACCTATGCCGCTAATACGTTGGACGGATGAGAAAATATCCCAACTTAAAAATCTAATCGCCGATGGTCTCTCCTATAAAGAAATCGCCCAACGTATGGGCGTTACAATCCCCGCAGTGGTGGGCGTCATCGTCTATCGTAACCTGCCGCATCCTACCGTTAGTTCTAAAAAACCCAAGTGGTCTAAGGAAAAACGCAACGAAATAATCCGCCTCCGCAGAGAGGGTAGAACATACAGAGAGATAGCCCGCATATTCGCCGTTCCTGCTACCACTATCCACGGCGTCATCTGTATGTATAACCTGCCGAGAAAGGTAAAACGTCGCGACTGGAGTAAGAGTCCGGAACTCATAGCAGAGATGAAGCGACTCTTCCGACTCGGTCGCCCTAATTTAGAGGTCGCCGCCTATTTAGGTGTAAAAACATCATACGTCAAAACCCTTGCCCGCAAATTCGGCATCACGAGGACTAAAGAAGAGATTAAATCCGCCGTTCACAACGTAAGGAATGCTCGCACCGTAGCCAAGAGAGAGTTAGAACTTAATAATCTGCGTAAGCATCTCTCTCCTTACCGCCACTCCTCCGATATCGGTTACCTCATCGGATGCTTCCGCGGGGCAGTTAAATGCAAATGTAAACACCTACTGCACTACGTTACGACTAATATCCACGTTGTTAGACGGATAGCACAAATCCTCGCCAAGGTTACCGACAGGAAGGTATCTATCTACAGAAGATTATTGCGGAAAGGGACGGGATACCAATACTCAATAACACAGGGCAACAGGGCACTCTCATCCTACCTCTCCATATTTACGGAGGAACTCAAAAAGAGATACCCCCGTCGGCTCGGGCGATTGGGATTAGTAGGAGGATTTAGTCAGGCACTCCATAAAGTTCTGAGGAATTACTCCCGCTTCCCGCTCGACCTACCCACTGCTAAGAAACGTAAATCGCAGGGGCATTTCTCGAAGCGCTGGTGGCACAAGATAAAACGCGAGTTCGCCCTCGGCTTCGTTCAGGCAATCTGGGACGCAGACGGGAGGATTCGTATCGGACGTAAGGATAAACTGCCCAACGCCCTCACCGTAAAAATCGAAGACCCATTCATAGCCGAATACCTCATCTGGGCACAGAGGAAGATAGGCATCACAGGAGGATATATCAAAATCCTTAGCCAGCACCGCCACTGGAAAAGGTGGAAGAGGAAACGTTACATCATCATCCTCCAGAGACAGAGGTCAATCGAGCAATTCGCCAGAGTCCTCCTGCCCTTCC
>MHYJ01000035.1:0-2807 GCA_001828445.1 Planctomycetes bacterium RBG_16_43_13 | reverse complement strand
CGGAAAGAAATGAGAAAGTGAAGAAACTGCTTACGATAATTAAAAATTAATAATTAGAAATTAACCTCAAACTTTATTATTTAATTGCAATTTTGCACTTTTATTCTTAAAGTTTATTCTTATACCTATGACCCCCGAAAAGTTAGAAGAATATCTGAAGGAAATACTATCTACGTTAAAGGATATTAAAGAATCCCTTAACGCACTACAGAACCAAGAATCCACCTCGTGGAAAAAATCAGAGGAGGTGTCCCCTCCTGCGACAGATACTCCATACCCATATCCTGCAGGTGATGACGTCTCCCCAACCGTTATCACACCTAAAAAGGCACTCCGAAAGGCATACTCAATCGCTAACTGTAGCCACCTCGTCCACCAACTCCCTGAGAAGCGGATAGCCGAGTGGTATCAACTGCGGGCGTATCCACATATAGTAGAGAAACACTCCCGCTCCAGATATAAGATGGCTCCCTGCCCGCCGCCCGAACCACAACTCTCTATAGAAGGTCGATTCGCCCAAGTCCAGCAATACTCTATCTCATTCGCCCTCGAGGTCCCCCGCATAGTAGCACCTCTGGCTGAGGTAGGTCCGCCACAACCTATGATACGGGACGGCGTCCTAAATGGTGATAAGAAAGTTATCCCCACGAAAGACCTCACATCATTCGGGCTACTCATAGAGATATTGGCGGATAGAGGCGCATACAAAGTATATGTGCCGGAAGGCGTCGCCAACGACCACCTGCGCGTGGGCATTCGATATATGTTCAGTTATAAAGAAGCAGTCAGTCCTTACCGCCTACGCGCCCTGACAGGGACGCTCGCCATCGTAGAGACCGTCCCGCGTGATAGAGGCGTAACCGCAAATCCTCCTGCCAAGCCCGCCATTGTTGGTAGAGACGGCGTCGGCGTAGTAGGCGCCGCAGAGCCGTATGTCGAGTGCGTATCACTACAGGATAAAAATACTTGTGACGTGATGAATAAATTTATGCTCGACTTCAAATCCATCCCGCCGAATGACGAATCGGGCAGAGGTCCCATATCCTTCGCTGACATAAAATACGGCACACTCATCATCCAATCGCACGCCTGTATATGCCTACAGCCGTTCCCCATCCACCCGCCTGAGGCGCGCCGCGGCATCCTCGTCTCCGCAGGCAGCAATACAATAGACATCCGCTTCAAGGAAGACGGCACGACAGAGGTGGTGATGTAGGGGGGATGCTATTATTCTTTGCCACCGAGATAGTGTTTTGGTATTATCTAAGAAGGATTAAAAAACAAAGTTTATGAAAAGACAGCTATATTATATCACTCATATAGATAATGTGCCATCTATCTTAAAGCAGGGAATTTTATCTCATGCACTAATAGAACAGAAGAAGATTGAATTCACACAGATATACGACAAGCAGATTGTTGGAAATCGTCATAACATACGAACCCCTGATGGCAGGAGCTTATGGGACTTTGCTAACCTGTATTTTCAACCCAGGAATCCTATGCTTTATAGGGTAGTGTGTGAAAAATCTGTGGACGATATCGTTATACTTGCTATAGGGTTTAATATATTAAATCGTGAAGATACTTTTATAACTGATGGCAATGCGGCGAGTTTGTCTTCAGAAATCCTACCTAAAAGCGAGGGTAAAGGACATATTCCTCGGATTATGAAGAATGTTGACAAGGAGTATTGGACAGATAAAGATGGCTCTAAAAGAAAAATTATGGCCGAGTTCCTTATTCCAGAGCTTGTTCCACCTGAGTATATTCAAGAAATCTATGTAGCTAATCATAAGGTTAGCGATAAGCTTTCTCATTTGGGGAAGGAAATTATTCCAGAGCCAAGGATGTTCTTCCAATCACATATCAGAAAGGTCATTCATCCTAATTTCTCTATTGTTGAAGGTGATATGTTTTTCTCGAGAATGCATACACTTACAGTTAGTGTCAACTGTGTTGGTGTAATGGGGAAAGGGCTTGCTTCAAGAGCAAAATATCAATTCCCAGATGTGTATGTATTATATCAGGACTCATGCAGGAACGGCGGATTAAGAATGGGGAAACCATATCTTTATAAACGTGAGACCTCCTTTGATTACGAGTTAGCCGATGAATCTTTAACCTTATCCAACGCAAACACAGAGACATGGTTTCTTCTTTTTCCAACGAAACAGCACTGGAGAGAAGATGCGGATATAGATGGCATTGAAAAAGGGTTAGAATGGCTCCTAAATAATTATAAAAAGGAAGGTATAAAAAGTATAGCTATGCCTACACTGGGAGGTGGTTTAGGTAGATTGGATTGGCACCAAGTAGGCCCCTTACTTTGTAAATATTTATCTAAATTAGATATAACTGTTCAGCTTTATTTACCCGCAGAAAAAAAGGTTACTGATGATTTGCTTAGTGAAGATTTCTTACTAAAATAGTTTCCTATGCCCAATCTAAGTCCTAAGGTAAGCCATATCACACAAGGGTTCGTCAATCGGGCAAATAATCCGCACAAAACCCCTTGCAATCACGACTAAAAAATGGTATATTCCCCATAGTCAACGTAAGAGAAATTTATGCCAAAGACCAAAAGAAACGGGAAGGGTATTTTTGATATTGCCTTTGAAAAGACACTCTTCGATAATGCCCACCTCCACTTTGATGACCTCTTACAAGACCCAGAATTGAAGGCAAAATTCAAAGAGTTCTGCGAATTCTATCACAGAAAGATGATTGAGAAGTGGTTTCCTAAAAGAAGACGTTCGTCCGTATGATACCGCGCAAAATATCCCTTGACTTACCTATACGCATTT
>MHYJ01000034.1 GCA_001828445.1 Planctomycetes bacterium RBG_16_43_13 | reverse complement strand
GCATATGACAGGATCCTTTCCATAGGCGAGGTAGAGAAGGGTAGGAGGTTTATAACTCAGGAAGAGCTGCGGGGGGCTATAAAAGAAAAATTGCCTTCGGGGATAAAAAACATCCACTTTAAGATAGATATGGCGAGTCAGGACCCCAGACCTCTCAATCCGCTTATGATGGGTGACAAACAGATATATGTATATAGCCCGTCTACAAAAGAGTTATCTAAAGAGGCGCTTAAGGAGTTTTTTGATTATATTCCTGCAAAGGTGGTATTGTGCCGTATCTTTGCACTAAACCACAGATATGATTCTGTACTTGCCTCTGCTGCAGATAAGGTCCTTGTCTCGGAATCAAGCAGTATTAAGACAAACGTCTGAAAGACTGGCAAAGTTCGACTGACTCATGAATATAAAGACATCGCCCGAGGGCTTGGCGATATCGGTGTGTTATCCCGGTCACTTGTGGACAAGCTTGTGGAGGGGATGGTGATCGAAACAGGATAGTTCACTTCTATCACGAGATTACAGATGAAGAGCTGTATCAGATCCTGCAGACCGATCTGAAAGATTTCAGACATTTCCTCGAAGAGATTGGGCAGTTCCTGGAAAGACAGCAGAAAAAATAAATGGAAACATGCCGGTCTCCATCGCCATACTGCATGGAATTTTAAAAATGCTTTTCCAAGTATTTATCAAATTGCCGTCGCCATTCATCATAATTATTGCGGCGTCGTTCGCTATCTTCTTTGCGTCTTAGATTTATTGAACTAACGGAAATCTTTTCGTATCCTGATTTCTTCAGCTTATGGGAAGAGGGCTTCCACATAGCTTCCGAATCATAAACAGCAATTAAAAATCCCCATTTGATACTCGGATACCTTGAAATATACGCTTTGAGCTTATCCAAATCTTTTTCTATCATATCTTCTTTAAGGGTTTCTGTTTTCTGAAACATCTTGAGTTCAATAATATAGATTGGATTATATTTTTTAAATACGACTATGTCTGGTTTTGTGTAGTCATCCATAACTGGTTCACATCTTACGAATATGCTATCAGCGTTCTGGGAATCTCTTCTCGAAAAATACTCCCTGATATAAAAGTATGCAGCAGAGTGCAAGTCACTTTCATTAAAGATCCAGTAGTTCCATATATCACTGAACAATAGATCATCCAACTCTTTTTTCACGAAGCCATTAAACTTTTCTGAATCAAACATAGTGTCCTCCATTCTGTTTTTATCCATAATACAAATTCATGGTGTTATAAAACGTTTAGCCTGAGACTGCGATAGCCCCCACAAGTTCTGCATGACATATTTCATGTCAAAATTGTTATAGTCAAAGTTCGGTGCTACCATGTTCAACACCTTCCACTCATAGGTGGTCCCACTCGATAAACCTCCTGTAGGTATATCAGGCAGGGTGATGATTGTAGTGGTTACTGGCACATCAATTGCCCATTCATAGCCTGACGCTGGATCAGATATGATAATCTCCTGGAGACTTGGTTGGAAGGTGTTGGACCACCAGAAGGTAGGTGTTAACGATGAAACGGTGATAGATGCGGGCATATACAAATATGGGACATCATAGAGATTATATGTTGCTAATGTTGGCAATTGATCAAAAGATTCCTGGGCATAAGCACAAGATAACTCGATAAGACCGTTACTTACGCAAACTCCAAGCGCGTTATAATCAGGCTCATCTGTTTTAGCCACCCACATGTCAAACCAACTGTCGGCAAGGAATGAAAAGGTAAAATAGGAATTAGTTCGGAATCCAGTCCATACAGGAGATTGATGAAGTCCCAAATATGCGTAGCTATAGGCTCCCCACTCTGCTGTGTGTGTCTTATTAAAGTTTCCTGAAGGCATATTTACCCACTCTTGAATGTAACGCCAGCTGAGGGGAGGACCTAATGGAGAGATAATTGATGCAGGTGCGCTGAATCCGTCATTATAATGATTGTGGAAAAATTTGGTTGGTACCTCATTGCTATAATAATAAGCTATGGCAGATAGAGTAATTGGTGTATCTTGTGGAACTGTAAAATTGAGAATGGGGTTAATCCCAGAATATGTAACACACTCCCGATCCGAGTTTGCCCATACACAACCTACTTCACCAGAAGAAAGTCCTGTTAGAGTGACAGACAATGTTGTAGTTAGTGGATTAATACGATCTAAAGAAAAGGTCAAATAAGATGCATTTGTTTGATAGTAGGTATGGGTTGTGTATCCCGGAGCAGTGGCTGTGACTGTCTGTGACCCAATAAAGTTTCCAAGGATCGAGGTGCGCCCAAAATAGTTTGTTGTGCCGGTATTATTTCCATTGCCAACATACACCTTGGCACCTTCCACCGGCTCACCCGTTTCATCAACAACATTCACCAACAGGGCGCCACTAATCGGGCCAAGACCATTACCATCAAAATAGACAAGATCCCCGATATCCTGCAAACTGAAATCAATCCCGCTGGCTGTCTTTCCAGGCTCAACCGTAACGGTACTATAGTCGCCTAACATCGGGAATGTCCCGATGAACTCACCCCAGTTATCAGGGGCTCCACTTCCGTCCTGGTCGGTACCTGCTACTACATAATAGGATCCGGGTGTGAGGTCCGTAAATTGATAGGCATAGCCTTGTGCCTTTGAAGTTGTGGTTTGCTCTACAGGATTTCCCTGACTATCTACAAGCCGGACAATCACAACCCCGAGGTCCGGGGTTATTCGGTTATCAAAAATAACTGGTATCTTTTCAACCCCTGCACTGGTGGTAATGGTAATAGTAGCTTTATAGACACCAGGCAATAGCCCAGAAGAATTGACCGTTGCGGTTACAGAAGCAGGAGCGACGTTTTTATCAACAGAAGTAGTGAGCCAGTTCCCGCCGGATTTTTCACTGTTTGTTACACTGCTAATCGTGAGGCTATCACCGCCTATGTTCAGGATGGAAATATTCCCTTGGAGATCAGCAGAGGTGCAATAGAGGACTCCTGGCTGAGTTTGCAATACAGGGTTTATTAAGAGATTGCCATAACTGACTGCATGATAGGCATTGATCAGGCCATATCCATATTTATCATCCCTGCCAGAGGGGCCAAGATCATAAGCAGTATCTTTCAAAATCTGCTCGATTTGTGCAGGTGTCAAAGAAGGGTTAATGGAAAGCATGAGGGCAGCCACACCGGAGACGTGGGGGGTGGCCATGGAAGTCCCTTGCAGAGATTTATAATCTTGTTGATTATAATTATCATCCCATGCGGTACTGAGTACACCACTTTTGGAAAAGATGGATTCTAAATTACCCCCGGGGGCTACTATATCAACCTTAGAATTGTAATTAGAATATGGGGCTCTCTCCAGGCCGGATAGTAATGAGGGGGCTACCGCTCCGACATAGATTACATTGTTGTAGGCACATGGATACAAAATTGGATTGGGATTCTTGGGATCAAACTTGTTATGTTCTGCTTCGTTTCCTGCCGCTGCAATCACGGTAACCCCTTGAGCTACCACCTGATTGATGATTGCTTGGGTACTTGCATTCTGTGAAGGCCCCCCAAGACTCATATTGATAATCTTGGCCTTTTGTGGTGGTATTGTCCCCGAACTGTTAGGTAAACCAGCGGCATAAAGGAGACCCTGTTGAATATCTTCCTCAGCTCCTCGGCAAACTCCCAATACCCTCACAGGCATTATCTTGGACTTCCAGGCCACCCCTGTCACACCAATCCGGTTGTTATACAATGCTGCAATTGTACCTGCCACATGGGTTCCGTGGATAGTTTGAGAAGGATTACCATCACAAATAAAGGTGCCAGGTGGGGCTGATGGATCAGAATCGATCCCACTACTACTGTCAGCAGCACTTTGTAGGTCTGAGACAAAGTCATATCCAGTATCGAGAATGTTATTCTCAAGATCAGGATGATTGCGTCGAATGCCGTTATCCAGAACGGCTACAATAACATCACTATTCCCCTTGGTTATATAATCATCCCATGCTTGGGGAAGGGCAATGGTTTTATAGTGCCATTGCTCAGGATAACGAGGATCATTAGGGATAGATTGAGCTGAACGGATATAGCTGGGTTCTGCATATTCTATAAATGGTAGGCTTTGAATCTGTTGAATAAGGTCAAGGGTCATCTGTCTTCCATCTTCCTTACTAAGAGTTCCATTCTTATAGGCATCATGGATGTTTGCCTGTAACACGGTAGCATTAATCACAGAAATCTCGCTGCTCATTTGCAGATTTTCAGTATTAAATATTTCTTGTAACTTTGCTACACCTTCAGCAATAGTGGTTGTCTCAACGAATTTGACGATGACTTTACCTATAACAAATTCTGCCTGTTGTTCCTTAGAATCCTCTGTAACCTGTGTCTTAGGTAATATTTTTGGCGCCTGACTGAGTGAAGGCCCCACCAATAGTTTTCCCGATAGAGTACCCTTTGAAGAGGTCGGCATTGCCGATACCTGGATAGACTCACTGCTCTCTCCGGATAAATTTACTGCAGTTACCACAAAATAATAAGTCTTTCCATTAACCAGGCTTGTGTGGGTGTATGGACTCGAAACTACCATATGTTTCATCCCGTCTGGAAGTATAAGATATGTGGTTTTGTTCACCCCTGATGCTGAGGCCATGTAAAGGTTGTAAGAGGTGGCGTTGGGAACTGCATTCCAACTCAAAGTTACCTGGGTATCGCCTGCTAAAGCGATTACATCATCAGGAATAGAAAGTGTAGTTCCGGAAGCCAGAGTTGTTTCACAATTCCCGCTGCTCTTAGCTGATTCATTTCCGGCTTCATCATAGGCAGTAACGGTGTAGCAGTATTGAGTTGAAGGGGTTAAATCTGTGTCACTAAAGGTAATGGTATTTTCAATTATTAATGTAACTGAAATAGATTTTAAATATGTACCATCCCTGTAAATCTTATATCCTGAGACCCCTATATTGTCAGTGGAAACCAACCATGACAGATTTATCTGATTTGAGGATGTAGCCGTGACAGCCAGATTCAGAGGTGTGGATGGCGGTGCGGAGTCTGTTGTGTTTATTCCTGACCCCCCTCCTTTACCACAGCCGGCAAGAAGGAGTAGTAAGAGGTATGCAGTACATAAGAAAAAGCTTTTAACTCTGGAATTCATGAATGACTCCCATTCTATAATGCAGTACCTGTCACCAAAATTGCTATAAAATGCATTCACATCTATAACAACCAGCAATATTAATACCTGATTTGTCCAACAAAACTTCAGTTTCTTGAATGTAATAGCTGCATGTTTTAGTCTGTTTTGGATAACACTTTGCTATAAAAAGTAGCCCAAAGTATATCACAGTGTAATAAACGCCTCAATAAAAGATATTTCACACAGTAATTGTCTGTAATCTCAAGGTGTTATACGATTATTTCTCATGAAAACCAAAATGCAGAAAAATATTGTTGGTCAGAATATCCGCCGGATACGGCAGGAAAGAAGTCTTACCCAGGAAGAACTTGCCCTGATGAGCGGGCTTTCGCAGGGTTATATTAACCAATTGGAGAGCGGAAAACGAAAGTTTACTCAGAAGACACTTTCCGTTATTGCTGATGCACTTAATCTTCCACTGTCCAACTTCTTTAAAGAGGGAGAGGAACCTAAGGTTAGAGGGGAACATGTAGAGTTTATAAAAAGACCTGCTGCCAGAGAGGTCTTCAAAGTCCTAAAGGCACTTCCACCGGATGTCGCGGACCATTATATGACGCTGATGTCTATCGAGAAAGATATTTATAAAAAGAAACAGAAATAGAATATGGAGAGATGGAAACAGAGTTATTTGTTGACCGGTCTGCACAAACTGTTTTTAAAACTAAAGACCCAGCAATTCTCGGTGAAACCTATCTCCCTTGCGAATGAGGGACATTCCAATGTCTCTGATAATCCTCATAACGATATTATTCATCTTTAAAAAAGCACGAAGGAAGCTGCTCCTGAAAAAGGCTGCCTGAATTTTATAGAAGCGCAAGAAGAGGATTAGAATCTTTCCGATAAAAAAGACTATGGGAAGACAGTAAACCCGTATTGCCTGAAATGGACGTCAAAGGAAAATGCCGATTTAACCTTGAGCCGTTCCATAAGCGCAAAACTGGTACAGTCTGTAAAAGAAAAGTCCTTATCATCGTATTTGCCAAATATCTTCCAGCCTCTCTCCCAGTCAACAAGAGTTATAGATTCTACTGTGAGGAAGACATTGGTTTTAAGCGCATCTCCGAATTTGGTTGTGCTTTTACTACCTATTGTCCTGGAAAGGAGATTAAATGTTTCTACAAGAACCAGATTGGATGTGAAGAGATTGCTTCTTTGAA
>MHYJ01000033.1:6734-10437 GCA_001828445.1 Planctomycetes bacterium RBG_16_43_13 | reverse complement strand
TTGGGCTATAAGACGCCGGTTCAATTTGAGCAGGAATATGTGTTATTTTCTACTAAAATTAGTGCTTGACTATCGGGGAGCAGTACACTGGTTCGCACCTGCTACGTCCACAGATATAAATAAAGACAAGGATGCAGTGGATAAAGAGACGAGGGAGACATTAGACAAACTTCGCAGGGGAAGGACGAAATAGATAGATGAAGAAACAGATAGCGAAGCGGAGACGTCCCCTCCCTACGACAAAATCGAAGAACCCCATCGCCGACAGCACCGCCGCCCATTATCTGACAAAGGCACTCAAGCGGGATGAGAAAATATTGAGAGAGATAAGGGAGAAGAAAGTTAGAAAAAGCCCTTGACATCTACGGACAGAAAGATATAGCATACTTCTATGAGTAACAACAATAACAAAAGCAACCACAACTGGGGGAGAATCTGGAAATATGTAGAACAGAACGAAAAAAGTGGGAGAAACATTTAGCTGAAGACAGGGAAAAGTGGGCTGAGAATTCTAAGATATGGTGGAGATTACTCAACCACATGGACGAAAAGTTTGCGAAGCAAGACGAGAGATTTGAAAGAATAGATGCCCATATCGTTAAGATGCAGTCGCAGATTGACCACACCTTATCAGAGTTCAGACGTCACATCCGCGAACATTAACCCCGTAAGACCTTCGGTCTCTTATGGGGCTAACAAGGCATCAAAATGCCCACACAAACTGTTAGGGGAAGTAGGAATAATGCACTGCTTACAGGTTCCTCGTTTGTTATAGAATTTTACCACCTTTTTATCACGCCACTAATGTTTTTTCGCTTTCTCTTTCTCAATCTCTTCTTCGCTCACGCCGAGTTCCTTCAGGGCAGAGGTGGCATACTTTTCATAAGTACCCCATCTTAATATAGGTTTTATGTCATCTATTACCTTCTTTGGAACATCGTCTTTTGCCCCAAGTTCTACAAGTGCTATGCCTGCCTGCCCGCGAACATTTGTATCACTATCCTTTAAGAGAGTTTTTATAGTCGGTATTGCGTCCTTTGCATCAAGCAATCCAAGTGAAAAGGCAGACCTACCACGAACGAGTGAGCTTTTATCCCTAAGAAGTTTTACTATGGCAGGTATAACATCATCTACTCCGAGCAGGCCAAGTGCCAAAGATGCCCCCCCACGAACAGAAGCATCCTTATCTTTGAGTAGTTCTTTTATCATTGGTATCGCCTCTTTTGCGCCAGCTTTGCCAAGCATTACGATTGCAGTGCCACGGTAAAATGCATCATTTTCCCCCTCGATGAATTCCACTATCTCAGGTATCGCCTTTTCTACACCGTCTAATCTATCAAGGGCGATGAGTGCGAGTGAGCGAATCTCTTTATCTCTGTCTTTGAGCAAATCCTTTAGGTCAGGTATTGCCTCTTTCGCATTGAGGTCAATGAGTGTAAAAATTGCGCTTGGCCGAACTGCATCCTGCCCACCCTCATCATTCTCTTCTTTGAGCACTTTCCTTATATCTGGTATCATCTCCTTAACCCCAAGTTTGCCAAGTGCAACCACTGCGTACTTGCGGACGTGATCTTCATTACTAAGAAGTTCTTTTATATCATCTATTGCATCCTTTGCCCCTAAATCTGCAAGGGCAGAAACTGTTCTGTGTCGAACATGGCTATCTTCATCTTTTAGGAGCTTCTTTATGTAAGGAGCTGCCTCCTTTATCTTATTACGCCATCGAACTGCTGTGCCGTCATCGAAAGTTAGCCCCCTCCCTGAACAAACAAGAGATATTGCTCCCCTCTGTATATACGTCAATCCCTTCCCACCGTCCAGAAGAAGCTCTCCTATTATTCCTGCTATATCCTTGTTAGTTACTTTGTGGAGAGGTTCCCAGCTCTGGTCAACTTCTATCACCTTTTGGAATACCTTAAATTTTTCCTGTGCGTCCTCACTCGCTAAATCCTTATATATAAGTGGATACCATTCCAATAAATCCTTTGAAAACTCCGTGCGTTCATAAATGGAGAGTGTTCCGAGTATAAGCTCAACCCGCCAATCCACCTCCGCATCCTCGCCCTTTTTGATTTTCTTCAGGTAAGTAATAGCTGGCCTGCCTATCTTTATAAGCCCATCTGTAGCAGTAGTGCGAATTTTCTGATCTTCGTCGCCTAATTGCTTTATGAGGAGATGGATTTTCTCCTCAATCCTCGGATCTATGGGCTTCTCACCATCCTTTTTCTCCTGTGCGATTGAGACGTTACCAACAAACCATACTATCAGAGCCAATACTATTACCACCCACATTGACTTCTTCATAATAGTCCTATCCTCCTACTAATTTTGCTAATAGTTTATCCTTAAACCGAGAGAAAGCCAAGCAAAATATCTAATTTTTGCCCAGTTCAGAGCGTATTTACATTCTTTAATCCATTGCCCACTCACATAGGTAACGAATACAAATTACCAAATCCAAAACCATAACACTCAAAGCTTTTCTGCAACCTTTTGTCCTCCGTGTGGGTATAATATAAAGAGTATCTTATTTGTATTATTAAGGAGGTGATTATGAATTGGTCAATTGGTTTTATACTGCTGGTAGCTGTATCTGTATTGGGCGCAATCTCCTGCCAAAGCGAGCAGGTAGGTATTGCGAAGACGGAGGTCGGTGCACAGGACACAGAACAGGATATAAAATCACCCACTGAGAAGGTAGAATCTACCCTTGAGGAACACATACAAAAACTCATAAAGGATTTAGGCGATAACGATTTTAAGACCCGCGAATCTGCTACCACAGAACTCGCAGAGATAGGTACTCCTGCGAAAAGGTATTTGGAGGAGGCACTAAAGAGCAAAGACCCTGAGGTAAAACTGCGGGCTAAGAAGATATTTAAGGAGATACCGGAGGCAACTTCACCTCAAACTTCGCCTCAAAAGATACTTGTAATTGTTGGGTGGAAAACCGTAGAGAAACAGGTGCTTATTGATGGTGTATGGGAAACGTTTAGCGAGACAATGCCAATTTATGAAGAAGTTTATAAAAAATAGGCATTTTCCGCATCTGAAGGCGAACCATAGAGATGGGATAATCTTGAATTATATAATCTCACTGTATTGACTTATTTGAAAAGAAAAATACTAATGCTAATGCTGTCCCTGTGCAGAAGGAAACAGAGTAATAGTCCTACTTCTCCATCATCATCGACCCAGCACTTATTATGGATTTGGGTGTCATATAAAATTTGTTTAGCTATCCGCCCCTAATAAGTGCTGGGGCAGTTCGAAGTTCGCATAGACGTTCTGGACGTCGTCGTGGTCTTCTAAATGTTCTATGAGTGTGAGCCACTTTTTGCCCTCGTGCTCGTTGACGGGGACGTAGTTCTTCGGTAGAAAGGTGAGTTCGCAGGATGTGAATTTATATTTCTTTGCCGTGAGGGCTTTTTTCACCGCTTCAAAATCAGACGGTGCGGCTGTAACCTCGTAGATGTCGCCGCTAAGTTCTACATTGTCCGCCCCTCCGTCGAGTGCGTCCGAGATGAGTTGGTCTTCAGAAACACCTGCGGCAGATATAGTGATGAGACCTTTCTTCTCGAATTGCCACGCCACCGCATTTGCCGAGGCAGTAGTAGCGCCGTGGCTGTCGAAAATTTTTCGGAGTTCGCCTAATGTTCGGTTTTTGTTATCGGTAAGTATGTCGAGCATAACTGCGGCGCCG
>MHYJ01000033.1:6509-6591 GCA_001828445.1 Planctomycetes bacterium RBG_16_43_13 | reverse complement strand
CATATTCGGGTCGCCACTGCCGCCTTGCTTCGCCGCTATCATAATATAGCGGGCGAGTTTGGAGAATGCCTTCCCCTTCTTC
>MHYJ01000033.1:5351-6165 GCA_001828445.1 Planctomycetes bacterium RBG_16_43_13 | reverse complement strand
AGAAAAACAGGAAGTTCGCAAAAGAAAACGCTCTTGATTCGCGCTGATATAGATGCTCTTCCTGTAACAGAGCAAAATAGCGTCCCATATAAATCCAAAAATACGGGTGTTATGCACGCCTGCGGACATGACGGGCATACTGCTGTTGCACTTGCTACGGCAAAAATCCTAAACGGTAGACGTGAGCGGCTAAATGGCACTGTGAAGTTTATGTTCCAGCCCGGCGAGGAGGGGTTCTCTGGTGCGAAACATATGCTCAAGGCAGGGGTATTAAAAAATCCTAAGGTTGATGCCGCAGTTGCACTCCACCTCATAAACGAAATACCAGTCGGGAAAATCGGAGTGAGGGTGGGACCCGTCTTCGCAATCTCGGACGAGTTTATATTGAAGGTGATCGGTAAAGGTGGGCACGGCGCCGCACCGCACGAGACGGTTGACCCTATCGCAGTGGCGGCGGCAGTTATCCAAGAACTCCAGACAATAGTAGCGAGGCGGCTCAACCCCGTCAAACCCGCAGTCCTTACTATAGGAAAAATCGAGGGTGGGACGAAATTCAACGTCATACCCGACTGTGTTACGCTCTACGGCACGGTGAGGGCATTCGAGGCGGGCGTAAGGGATAAAATTGTGAGTGAGATAAAAAAGGTAGCGGGTGGCGTAACTGCGTCATTCGGTGCGAAATACGAATTAAAGTATATGAAGCTATATCCTGCGACGGTGAACGACGAGGAGATGTGCGAAATCGTGCGTCAGTGTGCGGTAGAGGTGGTGGGGAGGAAAAACGTCATAGAGCAAGATTTGATAATGGGTGGGG
>MHYJ01000033.1:0-5313 GCA_001828445.1 Planctomycetes bacterium RBG_16_43_13 | reverse complement strand
TACTTCATCGTCGGCTCGCGGAATGAGAGGAAGGGTTTCTCCACTCCGCACCACAGTGCCAGATTTAATTTTGACGAGGATGCGATGCCGATAGGTGTGGAGACGATGGTGCGGGTGGCGGAAAAATTTCTGCAATAGAAAATGGAACATTTACACGTACCTCGTCGCAGTATAGCACATCATCACCATAATGATGAGGGAGAAATAATTCACCATCACCACGATGATGTGGAGCATCATCATCACAAGGGAGAAATGTTTGGGCATCATCACGAGATAGGACATAGGGCGTCCGACAAGAGACGGCTCCTTTTTACGATAGTCATTACTGGTTCGATGATGGTGGTGGAGGTTGTAGGTGGGATTTTGACGAACTCTCTGGCACTAATCAGCGATGCGGGGCATATGTTCACGCATTTCTTTGCGTTGGCGGTAAGTTACACTGCGATTGTATTTGCGGCGAGGCCTGCTTCTAAAGATAGGAGCTTCGGATATTACAGGGTAGAGGTGCTGGCGGCTTTATTTAACGGTATAACACTGCTATTGATAACCGCCTACATATTTTGGGAGGGATATAAACGTATCCTTGCCCCTGAACCCATAGAGGAGTTGCCAATGTTCGTAGTGGCAGTAGTCGGGTTGGGTGTAAATCTAATTTCTGCAGTGATACTGAGCGGAACGGATAGGGGCGATCTGAATCTAAAGAGCGCGTTCCTTCATATGATTGGCGACACCGCATCCTCTATAGCCATCGTGGCAGGAGCAATAGTGATTTACTACACGAATTGGCTTATAGTTGATCCACTATTAAGTGTTCTCATTGCCATTTTGATACTTATATGGTCTATGCGACTGTTAAAGGACTCTATAAATGTATTATTAGAATCGGCACCTAAACATATAAAAAGTGATGATGTAGGTAGCGTCTTACTTGACTGCGGTAAACCAGAGGTCAAGGGTGTTCACGACATACACGTGTGGGAGATAACCTCTAAAATGTATTCTATGACGGCGCACGTAATTGTAAATGATATAAAGGTAAGTGATACCAATAAATTGTTAGAAAGGATAAATCACACTATGGATGAACGGTTTGGCATACAACACACCAATATACAGTTCGAGTGTGAGAGGTAGTTGATGTAACTCTATGAATATTAACAAAGTAATCTATCTTATTCTATTGGTATATTCTTTATCTCTACATCCAATGGAGTCTATTACTGAGGAAAGACCTAAGGTAGAGGTAACTATTGAAACGTACAAAAATACGTTCCTATTATACGAGCCCGTCTATTTTAAGTGTAAACTAAAAAATGTAGGCAGTAAGGATTTTTATATCGACTTGGATTATCGCAAGATTGGGATCTGCCTAACTGTGTCTTTTTCTAAAGATGGGAAGGATTTTGAAGATTGCCTCAAACAATCGTATAGCTTACCTCTTACAGTAAAAGGTAGTTCGAAGGATTCAAGCTTACGAACTATAAAAGCAGGAGAAACAATAGTCCTTGAACGCGATTGGATGTGTATATCTCCTAAAAACGTTCATAATAAGCCATTTGATTATACATTCACAGAAGTAGGGGAATATCAGATTAAATCAGAGTTTTCTCTAAAAGAGGGGATAGAACTATTCTACTGGAAAGACGCGGGAGGGAAGGAACATAATTTTAATCCACCTATAATGTCAAGTAAGCTAAATATAAAAATAGAAAAGCCCAATATATTAAAAGAGGAGGAGGAAGTCCTTCAAGATAGCGATATTAAGGCAGTTTTTGTAAACCGCCATATAACGCAAGAAAATATGGAAAAGATAGAAAAACTTTTCAATAAATACCATAATAGCTTTTATATAAAATATCTAAAAATGGCTAAAGCTTTAGGAGGTATAGGAGGAAAAATAGACAGACGGGCGCTCATAGAGCTATGGGAAGAGAAGGATATACCTCAAAGATCACTGTTAGGGTATACAGTAGCGAAGGATATATGGGATGATACTTCCATGGATATTAAAGAAAGAAAGAAGGATGTCCAAAAATGGTTAAAGAATATACAGGTTGATAGTCCTAATATGGAGATCATCGTTAAGGAACATATAGAGCACTTGTTAAAGGAATCTGGAAATTAGTAACAGTTGCTGTAGATGATAAAGAAGTATCCTGTCCAGTACCAGAAATACTTACTTTATATATTTTTGTATTGTTACTTCTTATTATTAGACAAGCTTTAAAATATTTGAAGTATTGAAAGATGATTGGTATAGTTACCGCTGATTAAATCATAAAATTATGGCTTCTACTGAAGGTGCGGTAAGCAATACAGCCACGTCTGGCAGATTAGCATTTATATTGAAGAAGTTTCATTCCCTGAGCGGAATAGTGCCGATAGGGGCTTTTCTGCTTGAGCATCTGTGGACGAATGCGCACGTTCTCGGAGGTGCGAAATCGTATGATGCCGCAGTCCAGAATATACAGGACCTGCCACTTCTTATATTCTTAGAAGTATTTTTTATCTGGCTACCCATCCTATATCACGGTTGCTATGGTTTGTACGTAGTATTTCTTGGGAGTAGCAATTTACTACGTTATCCATATCAGAAAAATTGGCTCTACTGGGCGCAGAGAGTTACAGGCATAATTGCGTTTGCATTTATAATCTATCACTTCTGGACTATGCGGGTTGATAAGGTAACAACGTTTGCAGGTGTAACAAAGGAGCTTGCTGAGGCAGGCAATATTGCTATTTACTTTGTCGGATTGGCGAGTGTGATATTCCATTTCGCAAATGGGCTGTGGAACTTCCTAATAAAGTGGGGGGTTACAACGGGACCTCAGGCACAGAGGGTTTCAGGGTATGTATTTACTCTATTTGGTATTTTACTTTTTGTTGTCAGTATTGTCTCGCTTTTTGCATTCAAATAATAATATGTCTAATCATAGAGTTATAGTAGTTGGTGGTGGCTTGGCGGGCTTGATGACCGTCATAAAAATAGCGGAGGCGGGAATTGGCGTTGACCTCTTTTCTATGGTTCCGGTAAAACGTTCCCACTCTGTCTGTGCCCAGGGTGGCATAAACGGCTCTGTTAATACAAAGGGCGAAGGCGATAGTCCAGAGGTTCACTTCTACGAGACCGTGAAGGGTGGTGATTTCTTAGCCCATCAGCCGCTGGCAAAGGGGATGTGCTATGCGGCACCAGGAATAATCTACCTCCTCGACAGGATGGGCGTGATGTTTAACAGAACACCGGAGGGATTGATTGACTTCCGCAGATTTGGCGGTACGCTTTTTCACAGGACTGCATTCGCAGGTGCTACAACAGGTCAGCAGATGCTATATGCCCTTGATGAACAGGTGAGGAAATATGAAGTAGAGGGGCTTGTGAAGAAGTATGAGACGTGGGAATTTCTCTCTGCTGTTATTGATAGTGATGGTATTTGTCGGGGTATAACAGCTATCGAGATGAATAATATGAAGGTCGAGGCATTTAGGGCAGACGCTGTAGTTTTAGCGACAGGAGGTGTGGGTGCGATATTTGGTAAAAGTACGAATTCTGTCATCTGCAACGGTTCCGCTGCGTCGGCTATCTACCAGCAAGGTGTAAAGTATGCTAACGGGGAGTTCATACAAGTTCATCCTACGGCGATTCCTGGTGATGATAAACTTCGTTTGATGTCCGAGTCGGCGAGAGGCGAGGGGGGGCGGGTCTGGACTTATAGAGATGGTAAGCCGTGGTATTTTCTTGAGGAAAAGTATCCGCGCTACGGCAACCTCGTCCCACGTGATATTGCCTCTCGTGAGATATGGCACGTCGTCCAAGAGCTTGGGCTTGGAGTGGATGGGAAACCAATGGTTTATTTGGACGTCTCTCACATCTCGCGCGAGACACTCGACCGCAAACTTGGGGGCATACTCGAAATCTACGAAAAGTTCGTCGGCGATGACCCTCGTAAAGTCCCGATGAAAATATTCCCAGCCGTTCACTATACGATGGGCGGCATCTGGGTCGACTATGAGAAAACCGCCGCAGGTATGGTAAGCATCAACTCCACCAAAAACCAGATGACGAATATTCCCGGCTTATATGCAGTCGGCGAGTGCGACTACCAATATCACGGAGCGAATCGCTTAGGTGCAAATTCACTCCTATCTTGTGTATATGCAGGAATGATTTGCGGACCGTCCACCGTTAACTATATAAATGGTTTGAAAAAGTCTGCAGATGATGTCCCATCAGCCACATTCGATGCCGAGAAATCCAGACAGGCGGCACACTTCGACCATATACTCCGTATGGTCGGACACGAAAATCCATACAACCTGCACAGAGAACTTGCCGACGAGATGTCAGCCAACGTTACCATCGTCCGCTACAATATTAAGATGAAGCAAACTTACAATAAAATTGACGACCTGATGGTCCGCTGGCGCGATATAACACTTCCCGACAAATCGCCTTGGGCTAATCAGTCCGCACTATTTGTTCATCGCCTCTGGAATATGTTAGAGCTTGCCCGTGTTGTAGTTGCCGGCGCCATCTTACGCGATGAATGCAGGGGATCTCACTATAAACCCGACTTTGTCCTCGACCCCGATGACCCTGACTTTAAGAAAAAATGGAAGCAAAATAATGAAAAGTGGCTGAAGACGACTATTGCTACCTGGACGCCCGATGGGCCAAAAATCTCCTATGAGCCGGTCGATACGAGTTTGATAGAGCCCGTGCCGAGAAAATATGACTAAAGATGCTATGCACAAAAACGTAGATATAAAAATTAAGCGTCAGGATTCACCGACCGCAGAACCGCGCTGGGAACTCTTCTCCATTCCATACAAACCGAATATGAATATTATCATCTGCCTTATGGAGATACAGCGTAATCCAATTACGAAGTTTGGGCATAAGACCACGCCGCCCGTCTGGGATTGCAACTGTTTGGAGGAGGTCTGCGGTGCCTGCACGATGGTTATAAACGGTCGGGTGAGACAGGCATGCTCTACGCTTGTAGATACACTCGAACATCTTATCACGGTCGAGCCGATGAGTAAATTCCCGCTCGTTCGCGACCTCATTGTAGATAGGAGTAAAATGTTTGAGGCGCTAAAACGTGTGAGGGCTTGGGCGCCAATAGACGGGACGCACGAGCAGGGGCCGGGGTCGCGCATCCCCGCAAAGACGGCAGAGGAAGCGTATTGGCTCTCCCGTTGTATGACCTGCGGATGTTGTCTTGAGGCGTGTCCGCAGATAAACAAGAGGAGTGATTTTATTGGTGCGGCGGCGATAAGTCAGGTTCGGCTCTTCAATATGACCTCGCG
>MHYJ01000032.1:9014-15430 GCA_001828445.1 Planctomycetes bacterium RBG_16_43_13 | reverse complement strand
TTTTCATATTATAATTTCTCCCTATAATATTACCTCTTTAGCGCGGTTCCTTCCTTTTTAATGCTCTTCGCAGGAACTCCAACCACCGTGTCACCCTCTGCTACATCTTGTCCTTTTGTTACTATAGCGCCAGCCCCTGTCTTTGAATTCTTACCCATCTTAACAGGTGCAACCAAAACCGTCCCGCTTCCTGTCGAGCATCCGTCCTCTATTATTGTCGGATGCTTCTCCTTGCCATCGTAGTTTGCAGTTATAGTCCCAGCACCTATATTTACATTCTTGCCAATTGTCGCATCTCCTAAATAGGAAAGATGCTTCGCCTTCGAGTGTGAGCCGAGCCGCGTCTTTTTCACCTCTACGAAATTGCCCACCTCAGAAAAGTCCTCCAAAACCGTTCCGCTCCGCAGATGCGAATACGGTCCCACCTCGCACTGTCGCCCTATCTTAACATTTCTCCTTATCACTGTAAAGGGGTGAATAATGGTGTCTGTCCCTATTTCTACATTCGTCTCGATAAATGTGGTTGACGGGTCAACGATTGTAACGCCCGCATCCATCTTCTCCTCCAATATCCGCCAGCGGAGGAAATTCGTGATTGCCACCAAATCCTTTCGCGTGTTGATGCCACACACCTCGGATGGATTCGGCGACTTAGCACAGGCAACCGTCCTGCCTTCTTTACGCAATATCGCTATGGTGTCAGTCAGGTAATACTCCCCCTTCTTGTTGTCTGGTTTTATCTTTTTGAGGACAGGGAAAATAGTTGCAGGATTGAATATATATATGCCTGAATTTATCTCTGCGATTTCCTTTTCTTTAGGTGTGGCGTCATTCTCCTCGACTATTCTGTCGAGCCGACCGCTCTTGTCTCGAACAATCCTGCCGTAGCCCGTGGGGTCGTCAATGCAAGCGGTCAACACAGTCGCATCAGCCTTCGAGTTTACATGTTCTGCGAGGAGATTTTTCAGTGTGTCGGGTGAAATGAGCGGGGTATCCCCGCCGAGGACGAATACAGGGCAGTCACAATCTTTTAGTTCATCTTCGCAGGCGAGGAGTGCGTCGCCAGTGCCTCTCTGGGATTTTTGGGAGACGAAGGAGAGTGAAGAGTTGAGAGGTGCCTTTTTTACATCATCCGCTTGATAACCTATGACGACGAGCGTCCTCTGGGGATTAAGCTCGACGACGGTTTTCATCACATATGAAACCATCGGGGCGCCGAGGACCTCGTGTAGGACCTTTGCCTTGTCCGAGTGCATCCGCATACCTTTGCCCGCCGCCAAAATCACGGCACAGCATCTCTCTACAGACACTTCTCTACTCCTTCCCAAAATAGCTAGTCTTACAAGACGTGAGAAACAGAGCTATTGTAAATTGTGTTGGTTGGATAATCAAGAGATTTTATAGCGGGCGAACTCAAGACGTAAATAAAAAGGGTGACTGAGGGGATTTGAACCCCCAACCCCCTGGGCCACAGCCAGGTGCTCTAACCAAGTTGAGCTACAGCCACCATACTAACGAAATTCAAAAATCAAAATGCAAAATTGCGGTAGATATTATAATAAAGATAGCAGGGCAGTATCAATCGAAACTTAATCCTCATCAAGGACGAATACCTTCATACTCCACCAACTAATCTTTGCTATTGCTATGGTAAGAAAGGCGAAAGATGCGTATGCGGTTGCCTCTGCCGTATCTGGAATTCTTACATCGCCTCCGCTATGGATTAGGTATCCGCCGAAGAGTCCGCCGTATATGAAGAACTCTATTGCGAAGGATACCTCCTGAAATGGCAGTTTGAATACACTAAATAAAAACCACGTGGTAAAATCGGCAAGGATGGCACCCTGCATTGCAGGATATGATGTGGCTCCGGGCGTGGCTAAAGCAAAGATAGTTACATATGTGGTGCTTCTGGCTCCTGTAGTCAGAAGCCATCTTAAATTAGTTAGACGGAAGAACCTCTTGACTGCGTATATGAGATCCACGCCTTCCTTCTGCAGGGTGGTCAATAGGTTAGTCGATATTTGCTCGGTATCTTTTGCAGTGGGTGCGACGTCTTGCGATAGGTCTGTCAGCAATATCTCTCCATCTCGGTTTATCGTCTTCAGGCATTTAGTGCAGGCGCTTTTATATCTATCGCTAACTCTGTGTAGAACAACTGGGGAGAAGGCATCTAAACATATATTGCAGAGACGGCTCTTTAGCATAGAGTAATGTAGATAGTATAATAGAAATAGGAATGCATTACCAATCGAAACTTATTATTTTGTAACTACTCGCCTGCTTCGGTGGTCGTTGTAACTTGCGTTGTCTGTGTATCAGAGTTTACGCCCTTTTTCCCTTCCCATTCGTCGATGGTCATCAGGACGTCTCGGGCAGACGAGCCCTTGTATTCGCCGACGATGCCGACCTTTGCCATATAGTCAACTAATCGGGCGGAGCGGGAGTAGCCGATGCCGAGCCGTCTCTGTAATAGGGATACAGAACCGCGCTGGGTCTCGAGGATTATTTTCACTGCATCATTAAAGAGCTCGTCCTTGTCGGTGCCCTCGAAGTCGGTATCTGCATCAAGTTCTACCAACTCCTCGTGGTATGTAGGGGCGCCGATGCCCTTCAGGTAGTCGGTGAGGTTGCGGATTTCCTTATCGCTTATATATGTGCACTGGGCGCGGATGGGTGCGAACTGTCCCGGTAGGAGTAAGAGCATATCGCCCTTGCCAAGGAGTCGTTCGGCGCCGTTCTGGTCAAGTATAGTGCGTGAGTCAACCTTAGCTGCAACCTTGAACGCTATCCTTGCGGGCATGTTTGATTTTATAAGTCCTGTAATCACATCAACTGACGGTCTCTGAGTAGCAACTACTAAGTGTATGCCGACGGCGCGGGATTTCTGGGCTATGCGGGTGATGGCGTATTCGACCTCTTTTGCCGCCATCATCATTAGGTCGGCTAATTCGTCAACGATTACGATTATGTATGGCAGATGAGTCGGGATGCCATCTGGGGTATCGCCGTCTTCGGAGAGACGTTCTTTAATCTTCTTCTCGCCGAGTTGGTTGAAGCGGTCGATATTACGCACCTGAACTCTTGAGAGAAGGTTGTATCGCTCATCCATTTCCTTGACGAGCCAGTCAAGGATAGAGGGCGCCTTCTTCATATCCGTTAGTACCGGTGACCAAAGGTGCGGGATGTCCTTAAAAGCGGATAGTTCTACCATCTTCGGATCGATGAGTAATATTTTCAGGTCGTCTGGAGACATAGAGATTGTCAAGGATGTTATAATAGCGTTTAGGCAGACGGACTTGCCTGAGCCAGTGGTGCCTGCAACGAGGAGGTGTGGCATCTCTGCCAGCGACTTTATAATAGGAGCCCCGCCGTTGGTTTTGCCGAGGAGTAATGGTAAAATAATTTTATTTATGTCTTTGTAGCCGTCTTTCAGGAACTCTCTGATGCGGACGACATCCGGGAACGGGTTAGGCACCTCGACGCCGATTGTGGACTTGCCTGGAATAGGTGCGATGACGCGGACATTCGGCGCCTTTAGCGAGATGGCAAGGTCATCCGCAAGCCCTACGACTTTCGAATACTTTACACCAGGTGCGAGTTCAAGTTCATAGATGGTAACTGTAGGTCCCGGCTCTAAGTTCACAACCTTTGCCGTTACGTCAAAGCTGGCAAGGGTTGTCTCTATGACTAAGATTCGCTCCTTGATGTCCTTTTCAGTAGATTGGTGTATGCGCTCTACCTTATCCTCAAATATATCTATTGGTGGTGGCTCATAGGGCTTCGTAGCTGTAGCAGTTGCAATCGCCTTTTCCTTTTTTATGTCCATCTTCTCCTGTTTTGCAGTAGCGGCGGTTGGTGGTGGTTCACTTGGTTGTATCTGTGCAGAATGGGTTAAATCAATAGTTGATTTAGGAGGTATAAGCGGTTTAGTGAGGCCTTGTTCATACAAATCTTCCCGTTCTATTTTTCTTATCTCGGCATCTATTTCCTCTTCCAACTTTGCCTTTCTCTTTTCGTCCAGACGGGTCGATTTATATAGTGCGCGCCTCTGTCTCCATCTTGAGAGCGCGTCCGCAGTTTTTATAGACACCATCTTTGTTATTGCGGCGAATTTTAGAACCCCTGCATATACCATCCAATCGGTGGATAGTATTACGGAGACGGATATTATTAGCAGAACTATTAGAAACGTTCCGAATGGGCCAAAATAGTTGACCAGAACATCTTTTAGAACAGTTCCATAGACCCCGCCTGCGGTTGGTGCTGTTCCGCCAAGCCCGAATGTGCCTGCATTAAAAAGTAGAGCCATCAATGTTGCAAACGCAAGAACTGTTATAAATGCTGATGAGAGTTTTATATAGACCTGCTTTACCTCCAGACGAAAAAATATCTTAAACGCCCAGAAACCGGTTAATATGGCAAGTATTATTGATGCTATACCAAAGTTTGCGTATAAAAAGTAGGCGATTGCCGCTCCGACTTGTCCGCCCTTATTTAGTATTGGATTGTTAGGAGGATACTTTACACTCTTTATGTCGCCCTCGCTATATGTGAACAAACTGAGTAGTGCGAATAGTGCGAAGAGGATGAAAAAGAGGGATGCCATCTCCTTCATCTTCTCTCTTGCTGGAATTGCTACCGCTTTCTTACTCATAGTTTATATCAACATAAAATACACAAATGCTGTTAGCCCCACAACGAGGCAGTAAAACGCAAAAATCCTAAACTTATTCTTCTGGGCTACCAACTCAACTAACCTAATGGATAGCAAGCTTACAAAGAATGCTATCCCCATTCCTATGAGTATCGGCAGAAAATCTACAGTTACTTTATGGTCTATTGCATCCTTTAGTGTCAGGATGCCTGCTCCGAATATGGCTGGGGCTCCGAGGAAGAAGGAAAATCTAACTGCGTCCGTCCTCTTAATTCCTGTCAAGAACCCGCTTCCAATCGTAGAGCCGGAGCGGGAGATGCCAGGTAATATCGCTACTGCCTGTGCTATCCCAATTATTATAATCCGCAAAATGCCCGCCTCTCGGAGTTCTACCCGCTCCCTCGACAGGCGGTCAGCAATAAAAAGAAATATTCCTGTAACGCATAGGAATAACGATACTAATACCACATCCTCAAACGTCGCTTCGATTTGCCTCTTAAAAAGTAGTCCGATTATAGCGGCTGGGATAGAACCTACCACTATATATCCTATCTCGTAGCGATTTGTGGTGAAGAGTTTCAGAAAGTTATGCCAATAGTAGACAACTATAGCGGCGAGCGATGCCAAATGGAGCATAACTATGAAGAATAGATTTGAGTCCCCTTTTAAGCCGAAGAGGTTCTCCGCTATTGCTAAATGCCCCGAACTACTTACGGGCAGAAACTCCGTCAGCCCCTGCACCAAGCCAAGTATAGCCGCCTCTAATATATTCATTGAAAATGGCTGTATGTCGCCGTATTATTTATCGGCAGATAGGATAGAAAGTATGAAGGCACGGCAGTTGCACAAGTGGGATGTCTCACCAGCCGAGGCGATGAGTATTCAGAATAAATTGCGTCGGCAGGTAATAATGGAGAACCACGTCAAAGATGTAAAGAGAATTGCAGGCGTCGATATAAGTATAAAAAGCACAACGGCGATTGCGGCAATAGTCATTATTAGTTTTCCTGAACTCAAACCGCTCGAACAGTATGTGGTAACAAAGAAAGTGGAGTTCGACTATATACCAGGGCTTCTATCATTTCGTGAAAGCCCATCTATAATAGATGCATTTGAGAAGGTGAGACAGGAACCAGATTTAATAATGGTAGATGGGCAGGGCATAGCCCACCCTCGCAGGTTTGGTATAGCGGCGCATTTAGGGCTCCTGCTCAATAAACCATCTATCGGGTGTGCGAAGTCGCTATTGTGCGGTAAGTATGACGAGCCAAGTGAAAAGGCGGGTTCATTTGCGGAATTGCACGACAAAGACGAAGTTATAGGTGCGGTTCTACGGACGAAGGATAAAACCAATCCGATGTATATTTCTATTGGGCACAAGATTGATTTGCCGACTGCCATAAGTTATGCGATGAAGTGCTGTCAAGGGTATCGCCTGCCTGAGCCGACGCGCCTCGCTGATTTGGCGGCGGGTGGGAAGGATGTGATTAGACCTGTCTCTCTACAAGCCCAACTATTTTCTTAGCAAGGGAATTCTTTGTAATGTTCTTCAGCACTGCCCTGTAACCGTTTCTACCTAATATGGTCGCATAAAGAGTATCTGCACCAAATGAGGATGGGTCATTCACAATTATATAGTCAAGGTTTTTACTCTTTAGTTTCTTGATTGCGTTACGCTCCATATCGTCCGTCTCCAAAGCGAAACCGACCAATATGCGCCCCCCCTTTTTCTTTCCAATAGTTGATAATATGTCAGCGG
>MHYJ01000032.1:6860-8864 GCA_001828445.1 Planctomycetes bacterium RBG_16_43_13 | reverse complement strand
TTCTACCCTGTGTGGTGGCTTGAGGTTTGTCGGTCCGCTTATAAGTAAGACATTGTGCCCTCTTGCCTTCGCCGCCTCTGCGACGGCGAAGCCCATCTTTCCGCTGGATGGGTTTGAGATGAATCGCACAGGGTCTATATATTCATAAGTAGGACCTGCTGTAATGAGGATATTCATTTACTTTAATTCTCTTTGCACTGCGGAGATAATTCTACCAAGATTTGCCAATCTTCCATCGCCGTAAGAACCGCAGGCGAGATAGCCCTTTTCTGGGTCTATGAACTTATAGCCGAACTGCTTCAGCTTCTTCATATTTTCCTGAACTGCCTTATTCTGATACATTCGGTCGTTCATTGCAGGGGCTACGAGGACGGGACATTTCACGGCAAGCATTAAAGACGTCAATGCGTCATCCGCTATACCATTTGCAACCTTGCCGATGAAATTCGCTGTTGCAGGTGCTATCAGGACAAGGTCATTCTTATCCGTTAGCGATATATGCGAAGGGTCTATTACAGAGTCGATGTCAAATTGGTCGCATAGCACCCTGTTTCTCGTAAGTGTTTGTAGTGTGAACGGTGTTATGAACTTAGTTGCGGACGCAGTCATAATTACAGTAACATTTATGCCCTTCTGAACGAGGGCAGATGCGATATCTGCGGCTTTGTATGCGGCTATACTGCCGGTTACCCCTAATATTACGTTCTTACCCTTCATAATATACCGTCCTTTATAAGGATATCTTTTATTTCTGCTACAGCCCTACTGACATCATCATTTACCACGCAGGCATTATACAAATCTTTTTGTGAGATTTCATCCTTTGCAATCTTTAGTCGCCGCTCGGCATCCTGAGGACTTTCACTGTGACGTTTCGTAAGCCGTCTATTAAGTTCATCTATATTGGGCGGCAATACAAATATAGAAAAATGGTCTAATCCGAGCTTTCTTATAGAGTTGGCGCCCTGAACATCTATTTCGAGTATTACAACCTTTCCATTTTTAACAGCATCCTCAACCGGCTCACGAGGAGTGCCATAGAGGTTGTCAAAAATCTCGGCATATTCAAGGAACTTGCCCTTTTCTAAGCCCTTCTGGAACTGTTTTTTTGTGTAAAAATAATAGTCCCTACCATCTGTCTCTTGATGCCGACGCTCTCTCGTGGTTGCAGAGACGGATTTTACAATTCCGTCTATTTTCAGGAGGTCTCTTACAATAGTAGTTTTGCCTACGCCCGATGGACCTGAAATTATTAGAAGTTTTCCTTTTTTCACAGAATGTATACTTTGCTTACTCTATATTCTCTGCAAGTTCCTTTAGTTTTTCTATCTCGACCTTTATATCTACGGCATATTTTGATACCAGATAATCGTTGCCCTTGGAGGCAAGTGTGTTTGCCTCTCGTGCCATTTCCTGTGTAATGAAGTCAAGGCGTCTTCCGACCTCGCCGTCCGTATCTAAAATCGTTGTGAACTGATTTATGTGCGAGAGCAATCGCTGTAGTTCTTCATTTATATCACACCTTTCAGAGAATATCGCAAGTTCTCGGGATATATCCGCCTTTGACATCTCTAATCCCTTACTTCGCAGTAGGTCATTTATCCTGCTATCTAAACGCTTTTGATAGTTCATAATTACAGTAGGTGCCCTTTTTTCTATATTATTTGCATATGTCTTTATAAAAGATAATCTTTTCATACATTCTGTTTTTATGGCAGTCCCCTCTCTCTGTCGCATCTTTATAAGTGCATTTAACGCCTTCGATATATATGTTTTTACACTATCCCACGGAATACGGTTTAAGTTTGCTGATTTATTATTGGCACTCCATATCTGAGGTATTGATAGAACTGCCTCAAAGGTAACTGGCTCTTTGATGCCAATACCCCTCTTTACCCTGTTAAGATATTTGTAATAACTGATTAACGTCTCGGCATTTGGCAGATTATCTAATGGTGTGTTTTGGGTTTGTTTTATAGAGATGCTTAACGTTATGGCACCTCT
>MHYJ01000032.1:0-6587 GCA_001828445.1 Planctomycetes bacterium RBG_16_43_13 | reverse complement strand
CAGTGTAACTCTTCCTTAAATGGATTTGCCACTGACCTGTTGATTAGAGATGTAATACCGACCACCTCTCCGCCGCACTGTTTTACCACCTCTATCGCCTCTTTCACGGAGCCGCCAGTGGTTACTACATCCTCCGCCATCAGAACCCTATCACCTTTAGCTATACCAAACTCCCTCCTCAAGGTAAGCTTACCATCCACCCTTTCTAAAAAGATTGAGCGGCAGTTGAGTTGCCGTGCTAATTCGTATGATGCTATTATACCGCCGTAGGCGGGACCTGCCACCACATCTATTTTTTTGCTGTTCCAGAAAGAGGCGAGTTCTCTACAAAAGTTCTGGGCTATATCCGGATGCTCGAATACCTTTGCACACTGTATATATGTGTCGCTGTGTAAGCCCGAGGATAGTTGGAAATGCCCCTTTAACAATGCCTTTATAGTTGTGAGAGTTTCTATTACCTGCTCTTCTCTCATATCTCTAAAAGGGACTATTGTCCCTGACCACCGCTTGGTGGAGTTGTCGGCTGTTCACTTGGAGTTTGTGCAGGCGGCTGTGCGTTAGATGGCGGTAACGGTTGTTGCCCGGCAGGTGCTGATACCCCCTGCATTATAGAACTACTACCCTTCGGCTCCGTATTATTTAGTTTGTTTATAACTATAGCAAGTAGCAGGAATACTATGGCGAGGACTATCGTGAACCTGTTTATATGTTGTCCTGCCTTCGTGCCGAAGAATGACTCTCCGCCACCGCCACCGAAGGCGCTCGCCAGACCCTCTCCCTGAGATGGCTGGATTATAATCACAAATACCAAAAATGCACAAACGAGGGTGAACACTATTGCCAACAAAGTAAACATAAGACACCTCCTATTAAGGACTCACATCATACCAGAACCTTTTTGGGTTTCAAGACATTTGATGCGACCTCGCCTATGCCTATTAGATTATCCAAATTTAATACTCGGACGGAGCCACTGCCTCCGTAGGTAGTATTTATAATTACGCCGTTACAGAATCTTACACGTTCCGTCTCGCCAATCTCTACAGCATCCATAAACGATATGGCGGTGTCAATCGGGATGATGGCGTCTCCTATGTTTTCAGTGTTCAGTTCCTCGACTTTATGTGCCTCCTCTATCCTGAAATGCCCCACAGCCAATCGCCGCAGTGTGTCAACTATCCCACCGCAACCCAATTTCTCCCCTATATCGCGCGCCAAAGAGCGTATATATGTCCCTTTAGAGCAGAGGACAGTAAAACTGGCAAGCGGTATATCTGTTTTAATATCCTCGATATTTCTGATGACTACCTTCCTCTCTTTCGTCTCTACCACATCACCGCTTAGGGCAGACCTGTATAGCCGTTTCCCGTCCACCTTTATCGCAGAATATACTGGCGGTTTTTGTAATATCTCGCCTGCGAATTCTGCAATGGCTCTTTCAACCATATCTGGAGTTATACCTGCAATCTGCTTTTCTCCGATTGCCTTCCCCGCCGCATCATCCGTATCTGTAGTAATGCCGAGCCGTATTGTTACACTATATTTCTTATCAAGATTATTGAGAAATTCCACCACTTTGAGTGCTTTTCCGATGCAGAAAACCAAAATCCCGCTCGCCACAGGGTCGAGCGTGCCGATATGCCCGACCTCTCGCGTATTAACTATCTCCCGCACCTCATCAACAATATCGTGCGACGTCTTGCCGATTGGCTTATCTATTAGCAATATGCCATTCACATTAGTTTTAGTCATTGGTATTTAGGAATTCGGATTTGTTTAGAGTTTAGTATTTCGGATTTAGGATTTCTACCTTTAGTCGCTACCGTACCTTTGCGTGTGATTTAACCGCTTCCTCTATTTCTGCAATGTTCGTAGTCGTTTTATCAAAAATTAGTTCCCTGTTCGGTCCGTATATCCTTATGTATGGGATAGCGTGAACGTCAAACTCCTTGGATATGTTGGTGAATGTCGGCGACTTCCAGTTCACGATATCCACGTTACGAAGGACTACCTTGTCATATTTTTGAGGCAACTCCTCAATTTTAGGGGCGAGCGCCCCGCATCCCCCTCACCAATCGGCATAGAAGTCGAAGACGGTAACGGAGCCCTCGACGATTAGGTCTTTCATTTTCGCCATCCCGCCTTCGTAGGAAATCTCCACATCCTGATTGTCCTTTACGCTACTGCAGGCAGAGGCGAAAAATAGAAGTGCTGCTACTCCAAGTATTGCCATTTTTCTCATACCAATTCCCTCCAAAAACTCTTACGTAGTTGACGAATGGATTTTACTGATATCGCACATAAATAGCAAATAAAAAAGGGCGGGCTATTGATGCCCACCCCTTTTTTGCTTTTTATCCTTTTACTGTTTCACCGCAAGACCCAAAAACCGTTGTTCGTTAGGAATCCCAGGTGTCGGGAATTCGGCTAACGAATACAGTATGCAGTTCTTACCATCTACTCCTATTGCACCCATAATACCATCTCCCATATCTACGAGACCTGTTGCAGAATCGACGTTATACACTATGGGGAAGGTAGTAGATGTTAGAACCCCCTCCTGATTCTCCATCGTAGTTACAACCCCATTTCCTGCCCCGTCAAACGTAACGCTAAATGAGCCGGAGAAGAAGTAACTGTTTGTTGCACCAGCATCATACCAGTCGCCGAAATAGGCGCCGAAGTATGTGCCTACTACGGAGGCATTGGTGAATGTGCCGGGAGCACTCTTCTTAACTGCGAAGCCAAAATCCTGCTCATTAAAGTCCGTGCCTCGTCCTGCAACACATAGGGCTGAACCATCTTGTAGAACCCCGCCGTCATTCATCAAAGGTATTGAAAATGTGCCATCAGGAGCAACAGTATAAGTTTCTGACGTACCGATGTCCGGATCCAGAGATACGTATGGTCCTAAAGAGCTTGGTGGTAACCAAGTAGGGTCATTTACTAAAACTTCGTTGTCATCGCCGCCACCATTAAACAGAGTATCTATTTCGTTAAATGTTACATCTGAGAAATTCCTACCGTAATTTATGCCCTCTGAAAAGCCATCATTAAAGTAACTGCTGAGATAGCCGGAATAGTAGTAACCACCGGTAAGCGTAGCAGCGCTTGCAGAAGTTGCCTGCCTTGTGCCATATATCATAAAATGTGAGGTAGGGCTATCAACCATAGTTCCTACAAATACGGCACCGTCGCTTTGCAATGCCCCCCGTATTGTGCCATCCTCGCCGGTTACAACCATCCAGATAGAACCATCTGTATTTACACCGTATAGACCTGATACAGAAACTGGACCAATGCTTCCTGCCCCGCCAGCCATCAGGTCTTCGGTGTTTTCTGTTCCTGTGAATGCCCACGTCCCGTCTCCCACGAATGATAGGACTCCCCAACCGGATGAAAAATCCCACGCTGTTATTGTTGGTGGGGGACCTCCAGACCAGTCAAGTTCCTTGTTCGCATTGTAAAAGACCACATTGTAATCACCTGATAACGTAGATGCACTGGCATTACTTGCTACAACGAATAAGCCGGGTGGCATAAGGTTTATCCCACCAGGTCCAAAATCGACCAATGTGTCCGTTACAGAGAATATAAAGCGTATGTTTGTATTCCCGCCTGCCTCAACCGTAAACGGCATAGGCATCAGAAACGGTGCTGTGTCAGTTCCCTGCCCGCCTAAGCCATTACCCATATCGGGCGGAAGACCACCGTTCTCTGCCGTGCCAAAATGTACCTCCATAGTCGCAGGATACGGACCTGGTGGCATACCTGTTACGGTATATTCACCGTCAGTTATACTGAGGTCTGTAGAAGAATAGACAAGCAAAGTTCCTACAGTCATTCTCATTACTCCATACGTTCCGGCAGGGACGTTCCCCTCTCCGAACGCACTGCTCAAACTCGCTGGGTCAACCAAATCGATTTGCACCCCGCTTGGATTGTCGAATACATTTGCAAATGTTGCGCCATCAGTCGAAATGTCTGTTTTATATACCGTTACCTTATATGCTGTTGGTGTGTATTCTACTGGTGATTGTGCGAAACCAGACGTGATGAATAATGCTGAAAACAATATACAAAATAGAGTTGTTACTACTGTCTTTCTCATAACTTAATATCCTCCTTAATTTTTAACTTTGATTTTACTATGACCCACCGCCACCAACTGTTACTTTGCCACTGCCACTATTATTGTTACTGTCGCTTGAACAACCCACTAAGCCGACTGTTGCTATTAAGAATAGGATTGCAAGGATGATGCCTCTCAACATACAAAATCACCTCCTCTCAAGATGTGCATTTTACCCCAACTCTCATTGATGCAAAGTTATCGAAATGAAATTATATAGATATCGCACCAGAATAGCAAATCATTTTCAAGCAACACTTAATTATTGAACTCGTGTCATTTGCGTGTAGTAGATACCTTCTCAAAAACTTCTATTTCTGGATTCCACACATACGTATCAATAAAATAGCCGCCCTCTGTTGAATTGTCATAATACTCTGCATATAAACGGCCTTTTTCAAAGGTAGTCGATTCATAAAATGATACAAATGTTGGAGGAAGCAATGTCTTTAATTTTTTATCCCTTATGCTGTATCCTACGATGCATCTATAAACATTGCTTGAGTTAGCGTATTGTTCAAAAGCAAGGCAGTATTTTATACCCTCTACATTCCAGTTTTTCATCTCAATCACTTTAAAATCATCTCTATTACCTAATTCTTCTATGGTATCCTGAGAATAAAAGACCATATTCCCAATATCTAAAGCCGATATAACGCTCGATTTGTCTTTAAGGTAAAGGGTGAAGTTGCCATCCATCATAATGCTATTAGGAATAGTTCCTCCTCCATATAATTCTCCAACCCAGCGGAAATCAGGATTGGTTACATATACGATTAGCTGTTTGTCTTCCTCTAATTGAATTCGCTGAACTATCAAGCCAGATGTTTCTATATGTTCTAACAATGAAACCTTACTATTGTTAAAAGAGCATCCCGTATGTGTGATGAGTTGAGATAATAATATGAAAAATAGACGCCTCCCCCAGTTACTGCTCATTCCCATTTCAGAAATGTTACACTTTAACCTCTTTTGATGTCAAAGAAAATGGTGTCTGTCCTACGATTTATTTATATAATGCCCCCCTATGATCACAGGCAAACTCTATGTAGTGGCGACGCCAATCGGGAATTTGGAGGACATAACCCTGCGGGCGCTCCGCATCCTCAAGGAAGTTGACGTTGTCGCATCTGAGGACACGCGGACGACTGCGAAACTTCTCAACCACTACAATATAAAGAAACCGCTCGTGGCGTATTTCCAGCATTCGCACAAAGGTCGGCTGGACGCCATCATAGGTCAACTGCTTAATGGTAAAAATGTAGCCCTCGTGAGCGAGGCGGGGACGCCTGCGATTTCAGACCCTGGGGCAGTGTTAGTGGGCGAGGCGCTCCGCAATAATATCGAGGTGGTGGCTCTCCCCGGTGCGTCGTCGGTTACTACGGCTCTCTCCGTCTGCGGGTTCGGGGCGGACAGGTTTGTATTCGAGGGGTTCCTGCCTCGTAAGGGCGGGAAGAGGCGGAAGACGTTAAAGGCATTGATAGATGATGAGAGGACGCTTGTCTTTTTCGAGTCGCCGCATCGCATTCTCGACACGCTTGAGGATATGGTTAATGTCCTTGGCGATAGGCGGGCTGTTATAGCAAGAGAACTGACCAAGATTTACGAAGAGATAAAAGTGGGGCATTTAGCGGAGTTATTGAAATATTATACCGAGAAGGGTGTAAGGGGCGAGTTCACAGTAGTCGTCGAGGGGGCTAAAAGATAGAAAAAGAAATCTTGACATACATAGCCCCTTTCATATAATCAGGCGATTAACCATTAACTTTTTTAAGGAGGTGCATATGAGATTCCTTTTCCTCTCCGTCGTGCTCGTTTTCACAGTGCTTGCTTTTGCCAGTTGTGATGGTAAGAAAGATAATGCTGGAGGCAAGACACCCGATTCGAGTGGCAACAGTACATCAGACAATAAAAAAACTACAGGAGGTAATATGGGAAGTATATATGACAATATGGCTGATGCGGATTGGGAGGCGCCCGTCGAGAGCGGTATGGCGAAAATCCGCCTTGTCTTAAAGGTGAACGGTCAGCCCCTAAAGGGCAGTTCATCTATGGTGGGGGAATTTAAGTTCACAGCGTCAAAGTTAAGATTACAAGAAGGAATGGGAGAAGGCGAGGAAGAGCAGTTTGAATCCGAAAATAACTCTTATCAACAGAAATTTAACCCGTCCAGCAAGGGAAGATATGTGCATAGCAATTTGGGATACGGATATTACAATATAGAGGTAAAAGACACCAAAGGTAGATATAAAACGTGGTCAAAAGAAAAGGTAAGGATGGACGATGGAAAAACGCTTACATTTGATGTGGCGCTTGAGGGAAATTAAGAGCCCGCATTGATTTGTTTGCTAATGTGGTTTGGAACAGGACATCCCTCCGCAGAGACAGGGATGGGGACGTTGACAACCTCCCTGATTACCTGAATTCGGTTGACCTCCATATCAACCTGCCGGCA
>MHYJ01000031.1:10008-10165 GCA_001828445.1 Planctomycetes bacterium RBG_16_43_13 | reverse complement strand
GCGATTGCGAAAGCGATAGACGAGCCGATATACAATATAGCTGTGAACGGCACGATAATCGTCAAAGACCGCAACAAAACGCCACTCAAAAACGGTGACGAGGTAGAGATAGTTACTATGTTCGGCGGGGGATAATCACATTTGATTGTCCAAAGGT
>MHYJ01000031.1:8989-9767 GCA_001828445.1 Planctomycetes bacterium RBG_16_43_13 | reverse complement strand
GGAGTTTAAGGAATTTTTCCCGCACAACGCCGTCCACTATTTCGTGAGTTACTACGACTACTATCAGCCCGAGGCGTATATCCCACAGCGCGATATATATATAGAGAAGGACTCCGCGATAAACGATGACATAGACCGTCTCCGTTTGGCGGCGACGAGCGCCCTGATGTCGAGGAAAGATGTGATAATAGTAGCAAGCGTCTCCTCTATCTATGGACTCGGCTCACCAGAGGATTATTTGAGAATGGTTGTACAGATTAAAAAAGGCGAGCGGCTCGACAGACGCAAACTCTTCAGCGAGCTCCTCGACATACAGTATGAGCGGAATGATGTGGAGTTCGTGCGAGGAAAATTCCGCGTGCGGGGCGATACAGTCGAGATCTTTCCGTCGTATCAGGAGATGGGACTACGGGTCGAGTTCTTCGGCGATGAGGTTATAAATATTTATTCTACGAATCCTACGAGCGGGGAGGTGCTGTCGCGGTGCGACGAATATACGATTTATCCCGCCAAGCATTTTGTGATGCCTATCGAGAAGGTCAAGCCCGCAATTTCCAATATACTTGCGGAATTGGAAGAACGGGTGGCATCGTTCAAGGGCGAGGGGAAACTCCTTGAGGCGCAACGTTTAGCGGCGCGGACGAAATACGATATGGAGTTACTCGAGGAGGTCGGATATTGCAAGGGGATAGAGAATTATTCGCGGCACCTGAGCGGGCGGAGACAAGGCGAGCCGCCGTTCACACTGCTCGATTATTATCCGAAGGATTTTCTGGTG
>MHYJ01000031.1:8768-8932 GCA_001828445.1 Planctomycetes bacterium RBG_16_43_13 | reverse complement strand
AGCCCGTATGAGTTGAAATTGTGTAGAGGCGAGGCAATAGAGCAGGTGATTAGGCCAACTGGGCTGGTTGACCCTGCTATCAGAGTCGAGTCAGCGACAAATCAGGTTCAACATCTGATTGGGGAGATAAAAAAGCGAGTGGAGAGGAAGGAGCGGGTGCTGGT
>MHYJ01000031.1:7247-8739 GCA_001828445.1 Planctomycetes bacterium RBG_16_43_13 | reverse complement strand
ATTTGAGCACATATTTGCAGGAGGAGGGGATTAAGGGCGAGTATCTGCATTCGTCGGTGCATACGATAGAGCGGATGCAGATATTGAGGAAACTTCGCGAGGGAAAGTTTGACGTGTTGGTTGGTGTGAACCTTCTGCGAGAGGGATTGGATTTACCGGAGGTCTCTTTAGTTGCGATACTTGATGCGGACAAGGAGGGATTTCTTCGCTCCACCACATCCATAATCCAGACGGTAGGGCGGACCGCCCGCAATGTGAATGGCGAGGTAATACTTTATGCGGACAAGATTACAGATTCTATGTCTCGGGCAATAGCGGAGACGGGGCGAAGGAGGAATATACAACTCGAATATAATGAAAAGCACAGTATAACTCCGCGCACGATTGAGAAGGAAATACGAAAAGGGATAGAGGAAATTGTCCGTTCTGAGAATATAGTTCGCAGGGCAGGTGGTTTTGGTGATGATGAGTTTGACGCAGTGGAGCATATAGCTGAGTTGGAGCAAGAGATGTTCGAGGCGGCGGAGCGGCTCGACTTCGAACGTGCGGCGGAGTTGCGAGATAAGATACTGGCGATAAAAGGAGGAGATGGCGGCAGAGGTGGTAAAAGCAGGAAGAAAGGCGGCAGGTTAGTCAGAAACAGGATGCTCAAGACGCGAGTGAGGAGGTAGGAGGTTTTATATGAAACAAATTTTGGAATTCCTTAACGAGAATAGTGGTGCTATAACAGCGGTTGCTACAGTAATTTTGGTTTTTGTTACAATTTGGTATGCCAGATCTACAGCGATTATGGCTGCGATAGTAAAAGAGCAGTTTGATGAGACAATAAAGAAAGAACAGGATAGCCATAAAAGAATGCTACTGGATATATTAGCAGAGACAAATAGTAACTTAGATTTAGTAACGGCTATGAAAAATAACACTATTCCAGACATAGTGAAACTTAATAGTGATCTATGGAGTGTACACAAGGGTTATTTTAACGTCGTTGGGGAGATGACACAGAAAAGAACACGTGAGGTATATCTTAAGGTAAATGAGCACAATTCTTTATGGGAACGCGCAATTCGTTCTGAACATAGATACGGTGATCTAAATAATAGGATAAGAAATACCGCACATCTAAAAGAACTTATAGAAAGTTTTACATATTTAAGAGATGAACTTACAAACGAGGTCAAAAAGTATAGCTGATTGACGTTTAATACTTATTAGGTTTAATACCAAGGTTGCATCCCAATAATATCCATAACGGCTCAGCTATAGTGTGTATTGTAAAACTTATGGATGCGAGTCCAAGTATGAGAACTGCAAGTAATATGGTCTGTAGGATATATCTGTGATTCTGGTTACATAGTGTTCTTATCGCCTTTAGTATTGAGAGTATTAGGTAGATAAAGATAGCAAAGCCGACTACGCCTGTTTCAGAGAGGAGCATTACGTATTGGTTTTCATAGAAGACCCTGTGGCGAGAGCCAAGACCTGTTCCGAG
>MHYJ01000031.1:0-7201 GCA_001828445.1 Planctomycetes bacterium RBG_16_43_13 | reverse complement strand
AGCCGATTTCGCGTGAACGAGAATTCCGGCGAATAGCCAACTTCTACGCGCTCGTTAGTTCTTACGAAGGCATTATACTCCTCCAAGAGCCCGCCAAGGCGATATTCTGCAGGTCGATAGAGGAGCGGGATGGCTACGGCGATAATTATTATAGCGAGTGCGAGAAATCGCCTCTTAGTGAGGATGGCGAGCAACAGGGCGGTCGCTACGGTTGTCAAGATTGCCTCGCGTGATAGTGTGAGGAGGAGCGTGAATGTCATTATGATTGTAAGACCATAGATGCGAAATCTATTTCTAATCGTAATTACCTCAGCAGTTGTCATTGATAGAGCCAGTAGTATAGCAATCATAAGGAAACTGGCTATGTGGTTGGAGTCGCCCTTATAGATGGCATTGTCGAATATCCTGAACGGAAACTCTGCGGCGGTGTGTGGCTTATAAAAGAAGAGCAACTCTACAAATCCTATTATTGATATGACGACGGCGGTTGCAATAAATGTGTAGATTATCTTTCGAAGGTGCTCCTCGCTCTTTATTGTGATAAATGCAATGTAGAACGTGGCGGCGTATTCTATGAATTTTAGCAGGTAGAGGATGGATGTTAACGGCTTAGTTACAGTGCCAGCAAATATACCGAAAATTGCGGAAAAGGTGCAGGTAATGAGGAATAGTATTAGCGGGAGGTTAATCATAGTTGTAGGTAGTTTCACCTTATTTATAATTGACTTCTTTGCACCAATTATGATTATCACCAATATTATTATGTCGTCGAGCCGTATGAAGAATTCCGCTCCGAGAGGTATATTTAATCGTGGCGAGAGTGCTATGGCAAATATGAGTAGCTGTAGGAGTGTCAGCATTTTGATATTATATTACCCCCGGCAGGAATCGAACCTGCATTTGCGGCTTCGGAGACCGCCACTCTATCCATTGAGATACGGGGGCTAACGAAATTGAAAAATTCAAAGGTCAAAAATGTAAAATTATTTATTGTTGTTTACCGCGTAAATAGTACCCCAAAGTTTATATTTGTCGCAGGTAAATTCAAACGTTTCACCGGGTATTAGGGTATAGTTGCCGAACTGCAAGGAGCCGCGCCACGACTTGGCTAATACCTTGAAGCGGGCTATAGAAACCTTCTCATTATTGTCATACTTTGTTTCAAGCGATAACAGTTCTACGAATACTCTGCCGTCCGCTCCCACCTGTTTATCTCCTTTTGTCATCTTTTCCAAGATGAACGGTGTGGAGACGATGACATCCACAGTTACTTCTCTCCACTCCGCCTCTCCCGTTATTAGCTTTTGAGAGAGCTTGGGGAAGAAGAGATAAGTAGCGGCTGATGTAGCAATCATTGAAATGAAGACAATTATAAATATATCGAGAATATTTGCTTTCATTACTTTTTTGCAGTTGCGAGTGTATGTTTGGATATGAGTTCTATTGCCTTTGCACCGATATCTTTTCTGTAGTGCATACCATTAAACGTTATCTTTGAGACGGCGTCATAAGCGGTTGCCTGTGCTTTCTCCAATGTCTCACCAATGGCTGTAACGTCGAGCACGCGACCGCCAGCTGTGATTAGTTTGCCATTTGGCTTTGTGGATTGTCTTCGTGCAGTGCCGGCGTGGAAGACCACGATATCCTTATTTTTCTCTGCCTCTCGTATTCCCTTTATCTCTCTACCTGTTTCGTATTTCGCAGGGTAACTCTCTGAAGCCATAACTACGCAGACAGCGGGTCGCTCGTCCCATTCTATATCGTTGAAGTCGGCTAACTTTTTATCTGATGATGCGAGTAGGAGTGGGGCAATATCGCTCTTCATCCTCATCATCAGGGGTTGTGTCTCCGGGTCGCCGAAGCGGACGTTGAACTCCAACACCTTTGGCCCTGCATCTGTAAACATAATACCTGCGTAGAGGGCACCTCTAAAGCAATGCCCCTCTTTTTTCATAGCGTGAACGATGGGGACAAGGATATCCTTTATAACTCTCTCATATTCTGCATCACTGGCAACGGGGGCAGGGGAGTAGGCGCCCATTCCGCCGGTGTTTGGACCTTTGTCTCCATCGTAGGCACGTTTGTGGTCTTGTGAGCTTTCCAGTGTTACTATGTTTATCCCGTCTGTGATAGCTATGATAGATGCTTCCTGTCCGTTTAGATGTTCTTCTATGATAATTTGTTCTCCTGCCTTGCCGAATATCTTTTTCTCCATCATACCCTCGATAACTACTACTGCTTCGCTTTCGGAGTTTGCGATTACGACGCCTTTCCCACCGCACAGTCCATCTGCCTTTATTACAAGTGGGAATTTAGCTGTTCTTATAAAGGAGAGGGCTGACCTACTGTCGTTAAATACTCTATAATTTGCAGTTGGTATGCCATATTTTCTGAGAATGTTTTTCGCAAAGACCTTAGAGCCCTCAAGCTGTGATGCCTCTTTAGTTGGTCCGAATATTTTTAGATTGTTCTGGGTAAACACATTAACTATACCGGCTACAAGAGGTGCTTCTGGTCCCACAACTGTAAAATCCATCTTTAACTGTTGTGCGGAAGAAAGTAGCCCGGGGATATTATCGCTGTTGATTTCAATGCAATCGGCAATTTTAGATATACCTGCGTTGCCAGGTGCGGCGTATATCTTATCTACTAACTTTGATTGTGCAAGTTTCCATACTAATGCGTGCTCTCTACCTCCACTACCTACGACAAGAACCTTCATTTTATTGTCAATGTATCAGCAATTATATGGCACTGGCATAAGAGTATTCATCCGTTTTTCGGGCATTTAACTGTGCAGCCACTTTACTATGAGGTGGCCGCTCCATTGGTATTTTATTAGCACGTATAATGGCATTCTTTATTGTGTGTATGGATAATGGCAGTTCTTTACTTAAATGTTGTGATTTTATAGTGTATTGGTCGAAGGCGATAGGTGCTATGTCGTTTGCACCAGCTGTCAATCCTCTTATAGTGTTTTGCATACCAAGCTTGGTTACATCAACCTGTATATTCTTTATACTCTTATTATAAAAGAGCCGTGCTATAGCAAACATTTTGATTATGGTATTATGTGATGGTGAATTTTTCGCAGAGCCATTTCGTGCTATGGATGTGCCATTAGGTATAAATGGTGTAGGTGTAAATGTAGTGAAGCCCCCAGTTTCTGCTTGGATTGTTTTTATTATATCCATATGTTCGCACAGATGGATTTCACTCCCGCCGTGCCCAAATAGCATTGATGCTGTAGTGGTTATTCCAAGGCGATGAGCTGTTTTAATTAGCTCAATCCAATCATTTGTTCTAAGTATGTCAGGAGAAAATTTCTTTCTAATTCTGTCATTTAATATATTGGTAGCTGTCCCTGATATAGAGTTTAGACCGGCATCTTTTAGTTTGTTTAGGGCATCAAACGATGTTGTCTTTGACTGCCTTGCTATAAAATATATCTCTGACGGCGAATACGCCTGTATATGCAAGTTAGGAAATTCTTCCTTTATGGTTCTTATAAGTGATATATGATCATTGAGAGAGAGTTCAGGATTTAGCCCACCCTGGAGACAGATCTCCTTTATACCGTTTGCTGCTTTTATTGTTTTTATTATGGAGCGTTCAGAAAGTGTGAATGTGTTTCTTTGCCCCTTTTTACGATAGAATGAACAAAACTTACAGGATGCTCTACAGATATTTGTGTAGTGTATGTATTTACTTTTAACGTATGTTACTATGTTGTTATTGGTTCGTTTATTAAGCGTATTTGCTGCCTCTATGAGAGCCGGAAGCATATAGTCGGGTTCTTGTATAAGGACAAGTGCCTCTATTGCGGAAATATCACCTCTATCTAAAACTGATTCAAGGATTGTATTAGCATTCATTTATCCCCTCCCTTTCTAAATAAGTTTAAGGACTGCTAATGTATTCTCCTACCTTTTAGTATTATTATGGTTCTGCCCCTATCGATTGGTTTTAGAAATGCTATTTCTATTAAAGAACTATAAGAAAAATAATATAGTGAGAATTATAGTATTATGCTATAAGAGTTCAAGTGCTTTTTTGAAAAAATCTTGACGCATTATAGTAACGTTAGTAGGCTATCAAACTGTATATTTGTGATATATTACTATGAGTAATAAGAAAAAGTTGTTTGTGATAGATGGCTCATCATATTTTTATAGGGCTTTTTACGCTATAAAAGGACTCTCCACATCAACCGGTATGCCTACAAATGCTATATTCGGTTTTGTAAATATGATATCGAAAATTCTGAAGGAACGGAGGCCAGATTATATAGTTATGGTATTTGATTCTAAGGAGCCATCATTTAGAAAGGATATCTTTGGTGACTATAAGGCAAATAGGCCTGATATGCCGGGCGAACTTGCAGTGCAGATTCCATATATTAAAGATATAACGAATGCCTTTAATATATATACATTGGAAAAGAGTAGCTATGAGGCAGATGATATTATTGGAACTGTAGTGAGCAAAGTAGATAGTAAAGATATTGAAACTACCATAGTTACGGGTGACAAGGATTTGATGCAGTTAGTTGGCGACGATGTGTTCGTATATGATGGTATGAAAGACAAACTATACGGTGTAGATGGCGTGAAAGAAAAGTTTGGTGTGCCGCCGCAGAATATTGTTGACATATTAGCACTTGCTGGTGATACGAGTGACAACATTCCTGGTGTTAAGGGCATAGGTGACAAGACAGCAGTTAATCTTATAAAGGATTATGGCAGTATAGAGGATATTTATAGCAATATTGACAGGGTGAAATCCGAAAGCGTCAGACGTAAGCTTATTGATGGGAGAGATTTTGCATTTTTGAGTAAACGACTTACAGAATTAGATAAAAATACCCCTATAGATTTTAATATAGAACAATTTAAGAGGAAAAGTCCGGATATAGATAGATTAAGTTCCATTTACAGACAATTAGAGTTTAGGAAATTGCTTAATGACCTGCCGCAATCCGTACCGCTAATATCTGAAATGCTTCCTGATAAGGAATATAAACTTATACTGAATGAGGTTGATTTAGATTCTCTAATAGAAGATATCCATAGTGCAGAGGTATTATCTATAAATCTTGAAACCACGTCTGTTGAGCCAATGTTTGCTGAGATAGTGGGGATATCGTTTTCGTTTGCAGAAGGGAAGGCAGCGTATATACCAATTCAACATTCCTACATAGGTGTACCAAAACAGTTGGTGTTTGATACAGTGATACAAAAGATTAAACCAGTGCTTGAAGATGTGAGGATAAAAAAGATGGGGCATAATGTAAAGTATGCCTGGATAATATTAAAAAGAAAAGGTGTAACTATTAACAATGTGTGTTTTGATACTATGTTAGCAGCTTATTTACTTGACCCATCATCTGGTTCATACGGTTTGAATATGTTAGCAAGCAGTTGCCTAAATTATAGAGCTACGGCTTATGAGGATGTTATAGGCAGGGGGAAGAAACATATCAGCTTTGCCGACGTGAATGTGGAGACCGCAAAGGCATATTCCTGCGAATACGTTGATATCGTGTATCGCCTTACAGGGATTCTTTCTAAAAAGTTAGAGGAAGGGGGTCTAATTAATATACTTGATGAGATTGAAATGCCACTCATACCAGTTTTGGTAGAGCTTGAGATGAGCGGGGTAAAGATTGATACTACGTTTCTCCATACCTTATCAGCAACATTTGCGAAGAGATTAGACGGTATAAAAACTGCTATATATGAAATGTCTGGATGCGAGTTCAATATAGATTCGCCTAAGCAGTTACAAGACGTTCTGTATAATAAACTAAAACTATCCAGGGGGAGAAAAATAAAAACCGGCTATTCTACAGATGTTGCCGCCCTTGAGAAATTAGCGGAGGAACATAAACTGCCTGCTAAAGTATTAGAATATAGAAGTATTGTTAAGTTGAAAAACACATATATAGATGCACTTCCGCTACTTATAAATCCTACGACAGGTCGAATTCATACCACCTATAATCAATCTGCAACAGCAACTGGTAGATTATCCAGCAGTAATCCGAACTTGCAAAACATACCTGTAAGAACTGATGAGGGCAAGTTAATAAGAAAAGCGTTTATATCGGATGATGGTAATATTCTTGTCTCTGCTGATTATTCTCAGATAGAATTACGAATTCTTGCCCATATATCTAACGACACATTATTTGTGGATGCATTTAGGAAGGGAATGGATATACACAAGATTACAGCGGCTGAGATTTTTGGCATAGATGAGAATCTCGTTACGGATGAAATGAGGCAGAAGACGAAGGCAATAAACTTTGGCATAATCTACGGCATAAGTGCTCACGGACTTACTATCCAGCTTGGTATAGATTATTCAACGGCACAGGCATATATAGATAGCTACCTTAGAAAATATAGCGGCGTAAAGGATTATATGGATAATATTCCGGAAGAGGTTAGAGAGAAAGGTTTTGTTACTACCTTGATGGGACGGAAGCGATATATCCCTGATATAAATAGCAAAAATCCTACTATTAGGGGTGCGGCTGAGAGGGCAGCAATAAATACACCCATTCAGGGGACAGCGGCGGACTTGATGAAAAAGGCAATGATAAACGTTCATAGACGAATTACAGCAGAGGGATTAAAATCAAAAGTGATATTGCAAGTTCACGATGAACTTGTCATAGATGCACCCGAAGGAGAAATAAATACGGTAGAGACCTTGCTGATTGAGGAAATGGAGGGTGTCTATGAGTTAAAAGTTCCATTGACAATATCCATACATAAAGGTAAAAACTGGGCAGAGATGGAATGAAAATTCCTTAATTATAATGGGTAAAACTAATATTAGGATAAAGGTCATATCGCTTCTGGCGGCATTACTGATAACACCTATTCTCTTTTCGCAGGACGAAAAGAGCGGCAGTAGCGATAGTGATATCGTGAATATGACATTCTCTGACTTCAAATCATGGCAGGAGGGGAGCGAACAAGTTTATCTTTTTACAGGTAAGCCGGAGATAACTTACAAGGATACGTTTATGACCGCTGATTATATAGTTGCCTGGGGTTCCGCCACAAAAGAAAAAGATAATAAGCCAGAAGGGCAAGATAAGGAGGAAATGCAAAACCTAAATCTCTCGTCTTTAGCAGAATTCTATGCGGAAGGAAATATAAAGCTAAAGAGAGGAGATAGGGAAATATGG
>MHYJ01000030.1 GCA_001828445.1 Planctomycetes bacterium RBG_16_43_13 | reverse complement strand
AAAATTGTTGTAATCAGATTGTATGGACCACCTGAAGTCGTTGCCCTGTATAACCGCTGCTGTGAAGCATCTCCGGATAAAGACACTGTCCAGTTAAGGGATATCACTCCGCCGTTATCACCGGCGACATCAGAGGCACTTACTGCCGTTGGTGCATTCGGAGCTGTATTGTCAACTGGAGAAGCACCGCTTTCATTAGAGTTCACTGACTCCTGTGTTCCATCAAAAGCCCTGACTACATAATAGTAACTGGTACCGTTTGTAAGGCCACTGTCTGTATATGTAGCCGTAGTATTGTTACTTATAGTAGTCACGATACCATAGGGTCCACCTGAGGTCGTTGCCCTGTATACACGCTGTTGTGTAACGTCCCCCGAGGACGAGACTGCCCAGGTAAGGAATATCGCTCCACCGTTATCACCGGCTGCATCTGAGGCATTCAATCCCGTGGGTGTAATGGGTACAATATTATCTATGGGAGCTGCACTACCCTCATTAGAATTCACTGACTCCTGTGTTCCATCATAAGTACGCACAACATAATAGTATGTTGTACCGTTGATAAGACCTGTGGAATCTGTATAGCTGTTGATTGTATTATTTGGAATCGTTGTAATCAGACTATATGGACCGCCGGATGTTGTTGCCCTGTATACCCGCTGCTCTGTAACATCTCCGGATGATGACACTGTCCAGCTAAGGTATACAACTCCGCCGTTATCACCGGCTGCATCAGATGCACTCACTGCAGTAGGTGCATTGGGAACTATATTATCTAATGGAGATGCGTTTGCCTCATTGGAATTACCTGACTCCTGTCCCCCTCCGAATGCCCTTACTACATAATAATAGGTTGTTCCATTTGTCAGGCCGGTGGAATCTGTATAGTTATTTGTTGTATTATTGAAAAGGGTCGTAATCAGACTGTATGGGCCGCCGGTTGTAGTGGCCCTGTACACCCGCTGCTCTGTCACATCCCCGGATGATGACACTGTCCAGTTAAGGGATATCGCACCCCCATTGTCACCGGCCACATCTGCCGCACTCAAACCAGTAGGCACACTCGATGGATCATCTATTGGAACGGCGCTGCTTTCATTTGAGTTCACAGACTCCTGTGTGCCATCATATGAACGTGTTACATAGTAATACGTTACTCCATTGGTAAGACCAGTGGAATCGGTATAGCTGCTGGTCGTATTGTTTAATATCGTTGTAATGAGACCGTATGGGCCGCCTGAGGTCGTTGACCTGTAAACCCTTTGCTGTGTAACATCTCCGGATGAAGATACTGTCCAGCTAAGGGATATTGCTCCGCCATTATCACCGGCTACATCCGATGCAATAAGTACTGTCGGAGCATTGGGAACTGTATTGTCAGCAGGTACTGCATTTGCCTCATTAGAGTTAACTGACGCCTGCGTTCCGTCATATGAACGAACCACATAATAATAGGTCACGCCGTTGGTAAGACCTGTGGAATCTGTATAGCCGTTGGTTGTGTTATTGTAAATCGTTGTAATAAGACTATATGGGCCACCGATTGTGGTCCCCCTGTAAATACGCTGCTCTGTAACATCTCCGGATGACGACACCGTCCAGCTCAGGGATATTGCTCCGCCATTGTCACCGGCTACATCAGAGGCGCTCACAACAGCAGGTGCATTGGGAACTATATTATCAACAGGCACTGCATTTGCCTCATTTGAATTTACTGACTCCTGAGTTCCATCATATGAACGAATCACATAGTAATAGGTCACACCATTGGTAAGACCTGTGGAATCTGTATAACCGCTGGTTGTATTATTCACAATTGTATTGATAAGGCTGAATGGACCACCTGACAGTGTTGCCCTGTACACGCGCTGTTGTGTCACGTCTCCGGAAGGAGATACTGCCCAGCTAAGGGATATCGCCCCTCCGTTGTCTCCTGGTATATCAATAGCGCTTACAACAGAAGGAGCAACAGGAGCAATATTGTCAGCAGGAGATGCAGCACTCTCATTGGAGTTCACTGACTCCTGAGTTCCATCGAAGGACCTTACTACATAATAATAACTGGTGCCGTTAGTAAGACCACTGTCTGAATATGCAGATGTTGTATTATTAGTAATTGTAGTCGCGATACCGTAGGGGCCTCCTGATGTCGTCGCCCTGTACACACGCTGCTCAGTCACATCCCCTGATGATGATACTGTCCAGTTGAGGGCTATCACACCTCCGTTGTCACCACCCACATCAGATGCATTTAATACCGTCGGCGCATTGGGTATGATATTATCTGCCGGGGCTGCATTCCCTTCATTAGAGTTTACGGACTCCTGGGTCCCATCATAGGCACGAACTACATAATAATAGGTCGTACCATTTGTACGACCTATATCTGTATATGTATTAGTAGTATTGTTAGCGATTGTAGTTACTGATGCCGGATACGGACCGCCTGATGATGTTCCCCGATAAATGCGCTGCTGCGTTACATCCGTTGACGTTGACACAGTCCAGTTAAGGACTATAGCTCCGCCATTATCTCCGGCTACATCTGTTGCACTAAACCCTGCAGGTGCATTCGGAGCTATATTATCTGCCGGAGCAGCACTACCCTCATTCGAGTTCACAGACTCCTGGGTTCCATCATAAGTACGCACTACATAATAATATGTTGTACCATTCGTAAGGCCGGTGTCGCTATAGGCAGATGTCGTGTTATTCACGATGGTTGTAACCAGAGCCGGATAGGGACCACCAGGTGCAGTTCCACGATAGATGCGCTGCTGCGTCACATCCGTTGATGCTGATACTGTCCAGTTAAGGACTATCGCCCCGCCGTTATCTCCCGTTACATCCGAAGCAATGACGACAGTTGGTGGATTCGGTGGGTTGTTTATTGGAATTGCATTTGACTCACTTGAGTCGACAGACTCCTGCGTCCCGTCATAAGCACGGATCACATAATAGTAGGTCGTACCGTCAGTCAGCCCAATGCTGTCTATATATGTACTCGTAGTGTTGTTAGTAATCGTCGTAACAAGCGTCCCATAGGGACCACCTGTCGCAGTCCCGCGATAAATACGCTGCTGTGTCACATCAGTGGATATGGATACCGTCCAGTTAAGGACTATCGCCCCGCCATTGTCGCCGGCCACATCTGCTGCACTTAGAACCGTTGGCGCATTTGGTGCTATATTGTCTGCCGGTACTGTATTAGCCTCATTGGAATTCCCTGATTCCTGTCCCCCTCCAAAGGCCCTTACAACATAATAATATGTCGTCCCATTGGTAAGGCCTGTGGAATCAGTATAGGTCGAAGTAGTATTATTCGGGATCGTATTTACAATACTGTACGGCCCGCCAGTTGCGACAGACCGGTATATCCTCTGCTCAGTAGTTCCACCGGTGACAGAGGGGGTCCATGAAAGGTTTATGGAATTACCATTGTCTGAAGGGGTGTCAACAGCTAATAGACCTGATGGTGCAGCAGGAACTACTGAAAGGGTTGTACCTCCTGTTACGGCCCATGCCCTTGATGGGGTAATAAGGATGCCCTGGAATAAAGACAGTAATATAGCCACCCATGTCAACGAATAGGCAACTACAGCCGCTGCCGTCTTTAGTAACTCAGACACTGACTTTTTTAATACCATAATAGTAAATTTCTTATCTAAATCTCATCTTTTAACCATCTATTTGGTTGCTGAGATTGTAACTGCACCCAAACCTGTCCCGGTTGCCAATCCTGTTGAATTAACTGTTGCGACGCTGGGGTTGTCAGTACCCCAGGTAACGGTGTTGGTAATGTCTGATGTTGTCATATCGGAATATGTCCCTGTCGCTGTAAATTGTACATTCTGCCCCTCTAATATCGTTGGATTAGCAGGTGTAACTGTAATCGTTGTCAGGTCATAAATCAATATAGAAAGTGGTTGATCCGCTGTCTGAGGGGTTGGCGTCGTAGAATCTGTCACCCTTACAGTGAAGTTAAAAGTACCAAAGGCACTTGGTATACCGGATACCAGACCAGTTCCGCTATCCAGCGTCACACCGGCAGGAAGGCCTCCCGATATAATGCTCCATGAGTATGGAGTTGTTCCACCTGTAGCAGAGACATTTGATCCATAACTGATCCATTGATAGCCGTTTGGAATGGTACTCGTTGTAATCAGCAGTGTATTTTCCTGTACTGTCAGGTTGCTGGGATTACTAACCCAGCTTCCTGCTGTTACTGTTACAGGGTAGGTACCGGAAGTGGTACCAGATGGTATAGTAAAACTTATGGCACTGTTTGACCATGCCGTGATATTGACATCAGCAACCTGAATACCATTTATCTTTATATTGTTAGTGGTTGTACTGCGGTTACCGGCTCCTGGATCAGCACCAAAATTAAGTCCGTTAATGGATATCGCTGCACCAACAAGCCCGCTGGCAGGGCTCAGATTGCTTATATTTGGAAAACCTATTCTGTTTGCATATATGTCCCCATTGCCATTCCTCATATCGCTCCACGATGCCACGTATCCGCAGCTTCCACTGTCAGCGGCAATAACAGGACGCTCTTTGATGTAAGTAGTATTGGTCGAGATCGCCACGGCCGTCTCTACCGTTCCTGCCGTGTTCATGGGGGACCCATAAATATCAGGATTAGTTGCATTATTGCGATAGTCCTGCCATACAACCATATAGCGGCTGATCGGCGTAGCTGAACAGCTTCCGTCTGTATAGGCAACAGCCGGATACATCTGGCCGCTCCCTACTACGGTAGAAACTGCGGATGTCGCCCCAAGCGCCAGGTTAGTAGCGCCAGGGGTAACGAAACGACTATAGATGTCAGCGGCCGTCGTCCCCCCCTGCTGGTAAACAATCAGGGCATTGGTTCCGTCAAAGGCTGCTCTGGGATAGCGCTCAAGTGTAGATGCCGCATTCGCTACGGATACCTGTGTTCCCCAGGTATAGGTAGGAGTTGCAGTAGCGGTAAGCAGGTTGGCCGATATGTCACCATTAGTATCCGCGCCAAAGGTCTCCCATGTGAGGAGATATTTAGTGGTGGATAAGGAATAGAGTCTCGGTGCAGACCTCGGCTCTGTATTGGGAGTGATCGTTCCACTGCTTACTGTTGCTGTGGGGTAAGCATTCGGGGGGACTGTACCAGCCGTATGGGTGTTCCTGTTATAATACTGGCTATAGAAGGCATTGAAGCTTGTTACACCTGTGCCACTATTCCGTCCATAAACCACATAGTAATTGTTATTCAGATCGCAACAGGCAACTGTCGGATAGGCAAGGATCCTGTTTGTTCCGGTAAGAATTGCGGTGGAAGTTCCCACTCCGCCCGCCGATGTGACTGTGTTCCGGTATATATGAGCAGTAGTGACAGGTGTCGATGTGTCGTTCCACATCATCCAGACTACGATAAACCTTGAATTGACACTGTCATAGGTCACCGAAGGGAATTCATCATCCCTGCTGGCCGTATTTCCAATTGACAGCGGGGTGGCATCTAAGACTGTTCCGGCATTGCTAACCCTGACCCCTCTGATCGCCGTAGTCCCTGTCCCTGTGGCATTGGGGGTTCCTGACTGCCAGACAATCAGGTAATTTGTCCCGTCAAAGGCAATTTCAGGATAATTGTCTGTTGTAGTAAGTGTGTCTACACGGATATCTGCCCCCAGAACCGGATCTACGACAATCGGGTAGACAGCTTCAGCCAGCCATTTTTCAGGAACCGTGATTGTGAGGCGTGAATTTTCATAGTGTGGTGAGAGCGTAATCCTCTTCCCAGAATTATCTATTACGATAACCTTACCATAAGAGGTTACATAATCACCATCCTTACCAAAAAAGTCAATTCCTCCATTTTCATTATCCCTTGGAGATAATTGTGTGCGCAGCTCTCCATTAATTATCAGGTCCCCGGTCTTGTCTGAAAGAGGTCTTTCTATAATCCAGCTCTGTTCAACCCCGTCCTTCCTAACCTCATAGATTTCCTTTATAAGAGGAGTCCGGAAATAGGTGACCCTGTTTTCCTCAGAAATCAGAGATGATGAACTGTTGAGTGAAAAGAGTTTATCTGATGCCTTTACAGATATTAACCGGAATTGCAGACTATCATCCTGTTTCGACGATACATTCTTTTTTTGGTAGTAAGTAATAGCTTCAGGGGTAAATTCTACGCGGTAAGCAGGGTCTTCCACCCAATAATTATCAGGTGTGCGCTGATCCATCTGTACAATATGATCCGCTTTATCTATGATTTTAGAAATATCGAACGGCGGCTGTGGCGGTTGAGGTATTTCTGGTGATTGTATGTTCGAGTTATGGCCTGGGTCAGTTACCTGAACCTTGGAAGCATGTACCTCATTTATAGAGGCAACAAACACCAGAGGCAACAATAACAAACAGATTAAGCTTTTTGTTTTAGATACTCGTCTCTGGATGTTCCTGACCACGTTCCATACGTGATATTCTGTTTTATCCAGGTCTAAGATGTTTAGATCCATGTTGAATGAGGTCCTTCCTCAAGTTAAATTTAGTATCTCATATAGACTCCTTTGCTTTCAGGTTGGTAAAAATTATACAGTTAAACCAATAAGACATACTTTGCAATAGACATGCCAAATCAATTTTGGAATTAAAAGCTCAAGATATTGTAATAATAACAGGTGGATATGTCACATTTAGTGGTATTGGGTGATATTATTATCTGATATGGCAAATTAGCTATTTGTAGCTAAAAGAAACATTTTAAGACGCCTTTTTTTGTAAAAAGCGTAACTATTTGAATATACAGACGAATTATTTCTGTATACTGTTGATACAGAATTAACACTTTTAGGCAGGGATTTAATGGAGTATAATGTCTTCCCGACAAATGCTTTTGAAATATATAAATACCCGGTATATTATATTTTTGTCTCTTTTATTACCTATAGTCTCCACTTTCTCATGTAAGCCAGGTAATCGAGATAAAGACAATAATGTATTCAGAATGGCTGTATCCTCAGAGCCCCCTACACTTGACTGGAATTTAGCCACTGACAGTATCTCAATCCGTGTAATCGAGAATATCATGGAGGGATTGACACAGTTTGACCAGAACCTGAATCCAGTGCCGGCAGCGGCAAGCGGATGGAGCGTATCGGGTGACGGCAGGACTTACATATTTTCCATCCGGGATTCTGTACACTGGAGTGACGGCAGGAAGGTAACTGCCTATGATTTTGAGTACAGTTGGAAAAGACTCCTTAATCCGGCTACAGCGTCACAGTATGCATATTTTCTATATGACATCGTCAATGCCTATGAATATAATAGCGGACAGTTGAAAGACCCATCTCTTCTGGGGGTTAAGGCCCTCAATGATGCTGCATTACAAGTCCGGCTGAAACGGCCAGTTGTCTATTTCCCAAGCATAACCGCATTCACGGCAACATTCCCCCTGCGTAGAGATATTGTAGAAAAATATGGCGACCAGTGGACAGAACCGGGCAATATGGTCACCAATGGCCCATTTACCCTCAGCGAGTGGAGGCATGAATACAGCCTTACCCTCACTGCCAACAGAAATTACTTTGGGGGGAGGCCCAGGCTTGATGCAGTTCGATTTTATGTGATAGGTGAAAGCACGACCGCGCTGACACTATATGAAACCGGTGGTCTTGATATAGTGTCACTCCCACCACTTGCAATACCTTCTTATAAGAACCACAGGGAGTACATTCGCCACCCACTCTTACGGGGATACTATTACGGATTCAATGTAGAAAAACCGCCGTTTAATGACAGAAGGATACGGCAGGCGTTCTCCATGGCGATAGACCGCAGGGCCTTTCCTGAAATCCTTAAAGGAGGGGAATTGCCCGCAACCTCATGGATACCTGAAGGCATGCTTGCATATAATCCATCAGTCGGACTAAGATTTAATCCGGATGGCGCAAATGCTTTACTAAAGGAGGCAGGTTATGCGGGCGGAGCCGGTTTTCCTGTTGTCATAGCCGTCTTCAGCACAAACCCTGAAAACCTTCTGATTGCGCAAAACCTGCAGGCTCAGTGGAAAAAAAACCTGAACATAAACATCTCTCTCGATAATCAGGAGTGGAAGGTATTTCTAAAAACACTGCAAAATAACACGCCCCCCATATTTCGACTGGGGTGGGGGGCAGACTATCCTGATCCCGACAACTTCATGAACCTCTTCACATCCAGCAGCGGGAATAATCGCACTCACTG
>MHYJ01000029.1:10730-13068 GCA_001828445.1 Planctomycetes bacterium RBG_16_43_13 | reverse complement strand
ATCATCGGTGCGACCCGGCCTTCTTTATTTTTGGTGGTTCCTGGATCAAGGCGTAATGTGTTTTGCTTGAAGTCTACCTGTCGCCACTGCAAGCCCAATATCTCACCTGAGCGCATTCCAGTGTAGTATCCGATGGTAATGGCAATCTTTAAATGCTCCGGCAACACCCCGCGTAATGCCCTGAATTCCTCATCCTCTATAAAACCCTTTCTGATACATTCCTTTTCTGATGTTAATGATATTTTGGGGACTCTTTGAACCAATGGCGGGTCATGCTCCATTGCCAAATTATAGGCCCTCCTGAGTACCCCCAATTCTCTGTTGATGGTCTGGTCTGATACGCCTTGCTCACGTCTCTTTTTTCTATAGTCCATTACTTGAGCTGTCGCGAGGTTTGCCGCCTTTGTTGCCCCGAAGTGTTCTTCAAGGAGTTTAACGTAATGTCTCCTGTCCGTTAAGGAAGGCAGCTTGTCTTCTTCAGATTTCCGGATGATCAGTTTCAGTAAATCGCTGATAGATGTTTTCAGGACTTTCAGACCGTGAAACCTGCCTTCCTGTATTTGTCCCTCTCTCAAGGCTAAAATTCTCTTAGCATCTGCCTTGATGACAGACTTTGAAGACTCAATATAGGGCTTACCGTTGCGATAATACTTAACGTAGAAATACTTGGTGCCTTTAGGTTTAAAAATGCAACCCATCTTATTTGTCACCTCCCTTCGCCTGTAATATTATTAATATCTCCCCCCTGGCCCGAGGAGTTTTTTTTGCAGGGTCATACCCTTAAATAATCGCCCGCACCGTCTTTTTTGCTATGAATGTTTTCAATGATGATTCAGGTATGAGGACTGGTTTTCCTTTGACTACGGTTATCTTTCTTGCACATATCCATTTATAGACGGTCTTTCTTGCCACGTGGAGTATCTCTGCAACCTCCTCGATGGTGTAGAGCTTCTCAATCATTATTTCTCTCTCCCAGTATCCTTTCAACCTCCCCCCTGAGGACCCTGTACTGACCCCCAGGGGTTCTGCAGACCTGTATCTTCCCCTCCTGGATCCAGTTATACACGGTCTGCCTGGTTACTCCAATAATCTTAGCTACCTCATCGGGACGGAATAACAGCTTGTTTGGTATGCCGGCCTCATTTACGGATTCAGACATGGTTCAGCCGATTCTATCATCCCCTTACCAGTCTAAGATGGTTGTTTTCTTTCCCATACGAACGGAGAGCATTTTGAGCTTTTATAGTTTCAAGATCACTTAATTGCTTTATCTCTTCTTCTTTGCTTTTAATACAGTCCTCCCAAAATTTAATTTCCCTTTTTATTTGCTGGATGCCAGCCTTAGAATAAGGTCGTCCTTTTGTTATCCCTTTGATTGAGATGCCAGTTTGTAACCGTTGCTGCAGTTTTTCTATTGATTGCATCTGAGAAGCAATCTCAGTTTTCAAGCATTCTATCTTTTCAATCCTCTTCACTGCACCCTCTCCATATTTATGAGCAATAGCGGTTTTAATCTTTAGTTCTTTAACCTCCTAGGTGTAATATGAAATACTTTTTTCCGTACGATAAAGATTGCGTTTCAGTGTCTCTAAGTATCTCATACTGAAAGGTCTGCCTTGCTTAGCTTTACCTATACGGATGGATTCTTCAATTTCAGTAAACTCTTTTTTATATTCTCTTAACCTGCGCCTACGTTCATTAAGTTGCTCTTCAAAGCCATTACCATGACGCCCCGGCTCCCTCTCATATTTTAATAGATCAGCGGAATGGACCACATAAGGACATTGTGGGTCTGAGCTCACCCCAAGCCTCCCTGTTATTGTAACGATATCGCCGCCCCGCAAACATGCTGACTCCTTCAATATTATTTTAATATTTGGATAGTATTTATGAAGCAGGATAGGAGGAATAGTGTACTCAATTTTGTCATCAGTAGCATACCTATATTTTCCCTCCAGAATCACTTTCCAGACACAAAACTCTGCGCGTGATATTTGTTGGCAATTTTCATTCAGGGACCCTGTTAAAGACACAGTTCTTCCCACATTTTCTTTTATAAACTTTTCAGTTTCCGTCTCTTCAATCCATATTTTAAATAGGTCTGGAGCTGCATAATAGTTGAGTATATCAAGTAAAAAGGCTTCAATCTTTTTTCTTGCTTCAGGGAGAGATGTCCTTGTATTGATAGCTTTATTTATTGACAAACAGCTTTTTATAAGGTTATCCATATCATACCCCCATCTCTGATTTTCCAGTTATAAGCTCTTCAATTCTCGATACGGTCCGTTCAACGACACTACACAATCCCCACCGTGTCACGTTCATTTCGTTCATGCCT
>MHYJ01000029.1:6333-10514 GCA_001828445.1 Planctomycetes bacterium RBG_16_43_13 | reverse complement strand
GTTAAAGTTTCCATTTAAGCCTCCTATTGTGGACCTCATCTAACTAATTTTAAATGTCTCTCCTGTGTGACACCCTTCCATTTATTTAACCCATATAGTAATTTCATTATTAGTTCCTGCTCTTCTCTCAGTGCGTCTTCATACGCCATGACTTCATTTCTTAAAAATCTCAAATATCTCTCACTGTATGGCTTCCCTTCTTTGCTTACACCATCTTTTATTTTCTTTTTCAAGGGAGATATTTTCTCCTTAAGGAAAGGGATATTTTCTCTGGTAGATGTTATTTTCTCCTCGATAAGCCCCTTCTCGGTTGGCTTAATCATTTCAAGCTTGTCACAGGATAATATATATTCACCTCCATTATTGCCCCTAAGAATGCCTGTGATAGAAACGGTAAATCCCTGGCGGAGATGTGAAGGAATCTTTAACTCCACCATTATCTTTCCGTATTCATCCGTCTTTCCATTAACTGTTATTCTCCAAAGCTCTAATTTCTCCGAATCACGCCAGAATTGATTTACTTCGCCCCTAACCTTAATTCTTTTACCTATTTTTTCAGAGAGAAACTTCTTTGTCTCTTCATTCACAACAACCCTTCCGATTGCTTCACTGTCAAGGTAAACATTAATATTCAGTAGTAGCAGATCTACCACCATCGATTTTGCTTCTGGCAGGGATATGTTATTTATTACTTTCTTTAATTTAAAAAAGGCCTCTGTAAGTTTATCCATGACTGCCCCTCCATGTTTAGGGCCTGAAAATAAAAAAGCCCGAGTGTTGTTCATGGCTCCATAAGAGACCACCCCTCGCCTCACGGCTTTGGGACACTCGGGCTTAATATACCCTATAAATAAAAACACCCCTTTCCGCATCTCACGGAGACCGGGGACAGCCCTTATGGAATTCTGAACATCTTGACTATAAAATAACGTGACCGTCCTGTCAATAAAAAAGCGTGTCGCTTACAAGATAACCTGTTTTAGCCGCTTTCGGCATCTGGAGAAGGAAATATACTACCTTCCCGCAATTCACGCACCGTAAACAGGTCAGAAGAAACGTACCGTCAACTGCACGCTCAGGGACCATCAGGCCGGCGCATTTAGGACAGGTCACGTTTAGTTATCCCCTGGCTTATTACCCTTCTTCTTTTTATCCTTTCCGGTCGTGGCGGAACGTAATCGATCCTTCTATTCTGATCATGTAATAGCTTCAATGGTGATGATACCTTCATAAATGGGAAGTGTATTTTTATTATGATCAACTTTAGTAACTGGATTACAATCTCCATGGACTTTTCATCTCCTATATGGGTCGGTATATCCCTTACTGATAATCCGGCGCCCACGGTTGATCTTCTGTGCCGTCTCAGACTGTGGCGCCGAACTACTTCCCTCTTTGGGTATAGCCTTTGCCTGACCTGAAAGCACGTCAACGCGCCTGTTTAAGTTAAAGTTACTAAAGCCCTTTAATATCTCAAGGGCTGCGAGTGAATACACTCTACAGTCAAGAGATTCATTACGCTTGCCAGCTATTAACTCCCATACTCGCTTTCCCTTCCGGTAGACAAGGCGCTCTGATGTAAGTTGCCTGAAGTATTCTACATTGTAGCTCTCCGGAAAGTGCATATACCCGGGTCCGGGCTCTTCCACTTTGAGGCGGCCATATATAGATTGCTTCGCCGATTCTGTACCCACAAGAAATAAGTGTACCTTACTCATCTTCTGGCGCTTCGGTGGTCTGTCGCTTATAATGGGAACGCCGGCCTGATTGCTTCCCTTGATTGCAAAGATATTTCTTATCTGCCGCTCTCTCACGAAGTCGTAGACCTGCTTTGTATTGTATCCGGTATCAACACATACCGCCGAAAGTCTGAGCCTTATCCCGCCCTCATGCTCATAGGTCTCCTGCAGGAAGCCATCCAGCTCACGCCATACGTCAATCTTTGCGGTATCACCAAGAAATATCCTGTAAATAATTGACCAGGACTCTTCATCGCGCCCCCAGGCTACAACCTCGACCTCTATCCGGTCCTTCTGAACATCACAGCCGGCCGTAAGTATTGCTGCACCCATTGGAACCTTGTCCCCGTACTGCTCGCACCTGTTATAGAGAATTTCATAATCGAACTGTTCAACCGTGTCTTCCCACGTCTCGCCAAGTACTGTATTAATCCAGGTCTCCATTGGTGCATGATCACCCTCTTTTTGTCTCTTTCTGGCCCCTAAGAATTCCCGGACAGTATCAGCCCAAGACCTCCAGCCTATAGGTGAATATAGGGACGATAAGTGAAAACCTGCAACTCTTCCATCCCCTGGAGACTCCGCCACCCATTCGCCGTTCTCTAACATCCATGTTTTATGATGCTCCGGAATTATTGCCCCGCAATACATGCAACAATAGGCGGCTGTATCTGGTAAGTGCTTGTCTCCGTCCTTGTCCCACTTAATGCCCTCCCATTTAAGGACCTGTTTTTCATTACAATGAGGACAGGGGATGTAATATCTACGCTTATCTGATAGTTCATACTCGCGTTCAATCCTGGAGTGACTCTTAAATGTAGGCGTTGAACAAAGATAAATCTTTCTCATGGCAAAATTAGAAGTTCTCTTCTCTGCCAGTGATACAGGATCCCCCTGTCCGCCTATTTCGCCGTCGTACTCATCCACTTCATCTAAGAATAGGTATCTCACCGGCATGGACCGGAGCCGTGCTGTAGACTTCGCGCTTGCGATAATCAGGATCCCGCCGGGAAACTCTTTCGATAGGGTGGTATTGCCTGAGTCCCGCTCGCGTGAATCACGGACAATGCCCTGCAGGGAAGGGGATGCCTCAATCATGGCAGATAGCCGCTGTTTCGACCATGCCTTTGCCGTATCGCCGGTCGGCTGAACTACAAGCACCGGCCCCGGCGCCCTGTGGATAATAAACCCGATCAGGTTTAAACCTGCCTCTGTCCCGCCAACTTGGCTACCTTTCATGAAAATTATTCTTTCTATAGGTGATGAGGGAGAGATACACTCCATGATTTCCTTAAGGTAAGGTGTTCGGGATGTCTGCCACTTGCCAGGCTCCGGGGATCCCTTCTGTGGAAGTCTCCTGTGATTATCTGCCCAGTCTGATACAAACATGTCAGGGTCGGGCTTGATGCCGGCATTAAAGCCCTTGCAAAAGACCGCATTAGCATTTAGCATTTGATTGCTCCTCTAATACTGTCCGTATCTCCTTAAAAAGTATCTGATGCACCTTACGGGGATTTGTCTCCGCTGCAAGAATACTGGCCAGACGGTCCGGTATGTTAAACATCGCATCCCTTAAAGTCCGGGCACGGCTAAAAGCGCTTATTCGTACTTCTTCAGAGTCAACCACTTTACCTATGAGTGTATCGTACTCAACCTTCTCTCTCTTTGCCTTAATCCGCTCACGTTCTGTTCGCGCCTGATTATATGATAAGTCCTTAGTATCTTGGGTTAGCCCCACAGTCTTCTTTGTGGACATAGCCCTACCCTTACCTTTATTCTGTTTCTTGAATGGTGTACGTGCCGGATCCCCGGCGTCTTTAATACGTTTATCTGTCGCGTCTACATCAATCTTTCCGTCAATTTCAACCAATAAACCTTTTTTTGATAACTTGGTAACGTAGGAGGGATCCCAGCCCTTAGATTTTGCGTATTCGCTTTTGGTCGCCATTTTTATTTTCTTAGCCATTTGACCTCGATTTTATTTCCTGAAATGTGATGAATCCTGCGCTCATGGTTCCTGCACCTAAATTTTCCCCTGGAAGGACCCATACTTTCAATGACATAGACTCTCATCGCTTCGACATCTCCCAGTCAAATTCGTGTGAGAAGACCTTATCGAACTTCTCGGCCACAACCTTTTCAAAGGAGTTAATGCCTATCGTGTTTATCATGCCAGGGACAGATAGATAATATCTTCATCATTCTCTTCAGGAGATAGGGACTGCTCTTCGATAGAGTGGGCATTTCTGGACATTAGCTGCACGGCTTCCTGAAATTGATCATAAATTTCCTCAACACACAACGCTGACACTTCTCCTTTTGATGCCATATTTAATCCTCCTTAAAAATCGTTATCCCTTCAGCATGACAGCCACAGAGGAAACCGAGACAGAAGAATCAGTTTCCTCTCATGACTGCCGTTGCCTCGTATAACCTGCCGGT
>MHYJ01000029.1:5837-6321 GCA_001828445.1 Planctomycetes bacterium RBG_16_43_13 | reverse complement strand
GAGAGGCGCCGCCGACTCAGTACACCGACTGAATAAGGCCCCTGTGGTATCTTTGCAGCCAAAGAACACCACTTCCCCGGGGAGAGAAGGCCCGGGTTTTTGTTATTCAGCTTTTTTGCTGCCCTGAATCCTTACCAACCCTGCAGCATTAGCCCTGCAGTAAGCTTCATACGACGTGACATCATTCATAAACTCACTGCGAAGCTCAGGACTGGACTTCCATTCCCTGATAATTTTCTCTGATAAAGTCTTTGACATTTTAACCTCCTTTCCAGGAATTACCCCACTTCTACCAGTGCCTCATCCAGTAAAGGGGATTCTTCATCCTCAAGTCCATATTCCTCCATCAAGCTCTGTGCCATCTCCTCAAAGACGGGAGGTGGCGGGAATGAAGGCATTAGACCATCGGCCCCACATAGACCGAGTAAGGCATGTTGATGCGATGAACTAACCCCACCCCGTAATGCCGCGGCAATCGCTTTAT
>MHYJ01000029.1:0-5826 GCA_001828445.1 Planctomycetes bacterium RBG_16_43_13 | reverse complement strand
CCTATGGCGTCCCGGATTTCACTCCTCAGTTTCTGGTATATCGCCTCCCAGATAGCTTGACGGGCTTTCCCCAGGGCGCCTACCATCTTCGTAACTTCCATCTGGGCTTTTTTGAGCGCCTCTTCTGTCGCCGTCAGTAGGAGCTCCGCGACCTCCAATTCCTCCTTTGCCTCTTTAGCAAACCTGACTGATTTATCCACATCCGCTCTTGTTTTCTCTCCGGAGACAAACTGCAGCATTGTCTTATTTCTGTGCTCCTCCGCACCGAGGACTTTCTGCCGGATCCCCCCGGTGGTAATAGGACTGAAGGCCCCCAGGCATTTACAACTGCTCCGAGTATTCAGGCAGCCGCTGCCAGTTGCAGTACAGGTATTGGACCCAAAGGCGAGGGCACAGACCTCTCCACCAAGTGAGGCATCTATTTCTAATCTCTTACTCGTCAAATCAAACACCAGGTCCTCCTTAATGCGGAGTGCCTGGATTATTTCCTTCAACTTCTTCTTCCGTTCCTCGATTTCTTGTAGCATGCTTTTAATCTCCTTTCATTTTACTGGTTATATTAATTGCTTCGTTACTTCATCTTGTTGTATAGGCAATAACGTTAAAAAATTCAAAGGGCCACAAAGTGGGCACTCAAACCGCTTAACTTGCCGCTTTTCTCTGAAAAGCCATTTTATAAATTCCCATATTTCGCTGTGACAAATTTTGCAGATCACGATCCCTCCTTTCTTTTAAAGACATCTTCCCTTAACATCCGGACAGTGTCCGCTTTGTCCGCCGGACAGTCCGAATTGACAAAACGGACAGACGGACGGACAACCCCCCCTTTAGGGGGTGTCCGTTTGTCCGGTGTCCGGTCTGCCAATTATTAATTTTATAAATTCTCATTTACTGGAAACCCCCAAGCCTTATCTTTTCCACGTGGAAAGTTGATAATTTTTCCATTCTCGCGAAGGCGCCGTAAAATGCGTCCGGCGCTATCGGGTGAACAAGTTACCTTCTCTGCAACCTCATTTGTCGTCAAGGAGCCCTCTCTCAATACTGTTTGAATCCTCCGGCTGAGACTCAAGTGTCCCTGAAACTCCTCTCGCTTCATAGGATCATGAGGCTCTATACTGATTCCCCATGGTTCAAACTCGAAGCGGATCCCAATAGGTGCATGCAGCCGGCCGTAATTACTCTTCCTGTGGAAAAGACCCAGTGGTAGAACGTCATCTTCTTCATTATGTGCCTTTTTAACCTCCCAGACAGACCTGGCAAGATTCCAGAGAAAAACAGACCCATAAGGCCTGCTTGGCGTGTTTTGGTCAGCACTTGCCTTTGATACATGGGCCACAATAAGCTTGGTACAGGATAAGGATTTAAGGGAGTTCATAACCCGGATCACAGAATCAGCGCTTTCAGGTTCTGCTCCACATGCCGGAGCGATACTGTCAATGATCAGGAGACTTATCTTCAGCTTCTCGATTTCGGCCTGCAGAGTCCTGATATCATCCGCAAGCCCCCGGGACATGGAAAGGTAGTGGATATTATCCGGAACCTGAATCTTCAACCCCTGGCAAACTTGCCCCATCCGCGAGTTTGTCTCACGCTCTGTAGTCTCCCAGTCCAGGTAAAGTACCGAACATTTTTCGACTGGTTTAAATATTCCAGCAACTTCATGACTGGAGGCAACAGATATTCCGACAGCCAGGGCGAGCATGCTCTTGCCGGAACCACCATCAGCACAGATTACTGTGCTCTCGCCGCGGGGAAGAAGTGGATCTACTAATAGCCTTTCCTCTGCAAGAACCTGCCCGGTTAATTTGACGGGATTTAGAGTCCTGCGGGCCTCGGCAACATAAGAGGCTACGACATCGAGGATATGAGACCAATTGACTCCACCTGCGCGGCCAAGTAGTTTCTTGGAAAGAGATTCCCTGGCGCTGATACTGGCGAGGTTGATGCGGCTCCAGTGCTGATTTCCTAAAACGGAAGATTCTATAGTAATTTCGCATTCAATCCCGCTATTAATTTCCCTTAAGGCTGCGATCCCGATACCTATACCGTGTTGAGGCCAAGTAAAAATATATTCCTGCCCGTTTTGTTGAACATCAGGCCTTCCTGGGAGTACTGGCGCTTTTTTACCAGTGCGAGGAGGGACCCTATTTTCTGTTTCTTCTGCAAAAAGTTTCTCTGCAACGTGGGAGGCACGCGTCATTTCAGGGCCTTCCGAATAGCATCCAACCGCTCAATCATCCAAAAAGGTGGATTATCATCATAAATCAACCTCAATCGCACCTTTGCTAATTCCCTTTTTAGAAGAGCTCTGGACATACGCCTGAGATCCGCATGAGTAAATTTCTCATATTGTTCCAGGCTGACAAGAGGGTTCGGTGGCTCATATAAAAAATCAAGCCGATATTGACGCCTACCCCGGAATTGTGGTAATAATGATGTGTACATTGCAACCCCCATAATTTCGCCCCACCTCCCCGTGGGGCTTTTTATTAAATAACCTTTTCCTTCAAACCTTCAACAAATCTATCAAGGTCCCGTAAGTCCAAAAGGATCTTGCGACCAATTCTACAATAAGGAATCTCCCCCCTATTAAGTAATTCTCGAATCGTCCAGTGACTGATACTGAGATATACTCCAGCATCCTTAATATCAAGCAGTCTTTTACTTGTTGGTGAGGTCATGCTTGCCCTGCTCCTTCTCCCCCTGACCATTTTCCCTAATACGACTTTCAATCCGCTTCGCAAGCTGAGAGTATCTCTCTGACTCCTCCCGGAATTTTGCTGCCAGGGCCCTTGCTCGCTCAGTGTCCAAAGATTTATTTTTCATTGCCGTTTTCCCCCTGATAAAGCCGTAAATCACAAAGCTCTTCAACTGCTCTTGTCATGTTTTTAGTCATACTATGCTTACCCTTTTCGATCTTGCAAATATGGCTCTGATTAACTCCCAGGATTGTTGCCAGTTCAGCCTGGGTCAGCCTTAAAATCCTTCTCATTTCTTTTAATTCAATATCGCTATTCATTTTATTATGAGTGTGATACTCTTATTTATACTTGATATGTCTTTGGGTTGCAAGGCATTTCATTTAATGTAGTGAATAAACTTTACTTGACCTTTAAAGTCATTTCAATTACTGGAATACGATCATGAAGAAAAAAAGAAGCCTTTACATGAACGATGGTGTTATAGAAGCAATTGACTTAGCGGAAGTTCAATTCCGGGATGAATACGTTAATAAGATCCAGAATGCTATGGAACGTATTTGCGGAGAACCGAGAAATACTCCTAAGCATAGATCTACTCTTTCGATGGAATGGATCTTGCGGTTTGCACAGACGAACCTGTCTACGCTCAGTGAGGCCAAATGGAACATCTTGAGATATGAAGTGACGTTTTTCGCTGAACATGGACCTTACTTGAAGGGTACTTCTGAGACTCAAGGAGGCAGAATGTCGGCAAAATTCAATTGGATATCTCTGGTGTCTACGAGTGATATTCCAGAAGGAGTTACCCATAGGGAAGCCTTTGAACTTGAACGCATAGCCCCTAAAAGTGGCACTGCAGACATTCAGAAAATAACGCAAGGACTTCTTGACGACCTTATCAAGTCTGGAAAGATTGAGTTTCATATCCCTAAAATAGTAATCGGCCTCACTAATTTAAATCGTCTTGGCAAAGCCTCAGTTAATGGGAAGCAAATAGATTTAGGATGGCATAAATGGATTTCTGCGGGTTCTCACAAATTGACCTTTGCATATTACCTTGTTGAGCTTCTTTCTCAATATGCCCATAAAATCCTTCGATGCCCCGCTCTTGACTGTCATAAAATATTCCTTTCCAGTCGGAAAGATCAGAAGTATTGTTCTATAAAGTGTCAAGGGAGGACATATTTGCGTGAGTATAGATCAACACCCTGGGAGCGGATAGGGAAAAAGGGAAGACCTAAAAAGAGGAGTTAGGATCCTGATTGACTAAAAGCATGTACTTTATCGTCTCAAAATAACTGCAATACCTGATATGCCCTTTGCAGTAGAGAAAGTACCTGTGCTCTCTTGAAGAGGCAGAATATTTTTAAATTAGAAAAGGAGGGATGCCGTAAACCTGAGAAGGGTGATTATTAGGTAGTTCACCTTAATGAGTATTTAAACATTCTTCCCATTTCTCCGGAGGAATTACAAAGTCTATCTCCTTCTTCGTGGGGGATATTTCTCGCAATAACTCTTCAAGCTTAATGCCGGACAAAAAGCTTCCAGATTGCTCTTCCTTGAATCTCCAATAAAAGAGGCGGATCAACACATCGTAAGCCTTGTCTGGCTTTTTCACATCATTTTCCCAGTTCGAGAGAGTAACTTTATTTATCTTTAAGATGGAAGCAAACATATTTGCCTTAAATCTCATCTCTTGTCTCAGAAAGCGAATCTCAGGGCCATCCAGTGGGGCCTGCTTTTTTATTATCATGTCAGAAATTAACCTATGCAAACACTCTATGGCCGGTATTTCGGGCATTTCTTCTCCGCACTTCTTGCAGGTATAGACCGTTGCACCTTTCAAGATGACGTTATCCAGGCCGGACTCCGTATAGTGGTAATCCTTCTTTGTTCCTTTCATCTTATGGCCACACATAGGGCACTTAATCATTTTTTTATACCTCAAAATACTGTTATTAAAACAATCCTGTTTTCTTCAGGAAAAATATTTATTATTACTTTTATAGGGCCTGCGTCAATTCCCTTTCCTTCAATAGAGTATTTCCATTCTCCTGTTTTTAGGTCATATTCAGTTTGGGTTACTATCCCGCTTTTAAGAGCTGCTAACACATCCTGCATGTATATATTTCGGTCTGTAAGTCGTTTTTTAAAGTGACCCGTAGGATATGTCCTCCCTGCATCAAGGATGGTTCTGATAATTTTTCTTGCTGTTGCTGCATCAAGTGCATCTTTGGGCATCTACATAACTCCGTTTCTCTCCTCGTCAGTTAGTCTAAGACTAACAATGATGTTTCTGTTTGTCAAGATATTTTAATCAGCAGTGCCCGCACTTCAGGAAAACACCTTAATAACGCTTGACATTACTAACGTATTGCATTATTATTGATTCATGATTGCTTCGTTTAAGTGCCGGGATACTGAGGCGATGTTTAAGGGAAAGCGCATTGCCCGGTTTTCCGGATTTGAAGCAGTTGCCATGCGCAAGCTGGCATTACTTAATGTCGCAGGCAAAATAGAAGATTTGAGAGTTCCGCCGGGTAACAGGCTTGAGGCCCTGAAAGGCCGCAGGCAGGGTCAATGGAGCATCCGCATTAATGATCAGTGGCGGATATGCTTTAGATTTGAGAGCGGCAATGCCATTGATGTTGAAATTGTAGATTATCACTAAGGAGGTTTTAATATGAGTAAAAGACGGGTTCCGTACCCTACGCCAGGAGAGATACTCCTTGAGGAGTTTTTAAAGCCGATGGGGATTACGCAGTACAGGCTTGCAAAGGAAATCGGCGTGCCGCAAAGGCGTATCGGCGAGATTGTTGCAGGCAAGCGAGCCGTTACTACTGATACGGGTTTGAGGTTATCCCGCTTTTTTGGTCTGTCTGACGGCTTTTGGGAGCGTCTACAGATTGACTATGACCTTGCCGTACACCGCGATGAAATGGCTGAAACGCTCAACAAAATCAAACCATATAAGTTGCATGTTACAGCAGCATAAGAAGTAAAGGATATCAATTCCCCTCAATTCCTATTATCGTCCCTCGCCGATCATCTATGGTACTGGAAACATTCTGCCAGTTATTGTCAGGAAAATTATCATAACGGTAAACTTTCTTTGATTCATCCA
>MHYJ01000028.1 GCA_001828445.1 Planctomycetes bacterium RBG_16_43_13 | reverse complement strand
GAGAGAACTCCCAGGGAGCGGTAGTAGTGCTGCAGGTCGACCTCTTCCCCGTCGTCCCAATAGACCGTCTCCGCCCACCGGTGCGTGCCCAGCTTGCTCTTGGGATAAAGGAGTCTCCCCACGACCATCCGGAAGATGGCACTTTCGGCGTCGTAGGCGAAGAAGGTTTCTTTCTTTACCGCCTCGGCGATCGCTTTGGGCAACCCAAGGTTTTTCCAGAGACGACGGAAGACCGGAACGGGACCGTACAGTTTGGTCGAGGGGGCTCTCAAGTTCTTGGCCAGGTCGACGATCTTCTCTTTTTCCGCCAACCGGTTCAGGGCATCCGCCATCCGGTCGAGCGATCCGGAGGCCCGAAGAAGCTCGACCCGTCCCAGGGTGATCAGGACCTTGTGCCGGGTCTTCTTTCCTTCTCGCACCGCTTCGACGAGATGGAGGTACTGCCGGGTGGATCCGTCCTTGTTGCGGAAGGTGACGACCTTGAAAAACATGTACACAACAATACATCATATCAATATGTATGTCAAGAATATTATCGCTTATAACGTGTGACTACACAACCAAAAATCCCAAATCGCCCCACGTAGAATCAACGGGTTATGTGGGCAAATCGTGACGGGTTGTAAAAGTCGAGCATAAGCTGAATAGAACCAACTGGTTAGCGTTTTCGATCACCGGATCCCCTGATCCTTCTCAGCCCCGGTTCGATGTTTAGCCGCGCGGTGACCACCCACCGCTGACGCCGGTTGGAGTTCTTCCATTGGTCCACCTTGTCGGGGCGGGAGGCAATGTTACAAAAGACGTAATAATTAAAAAGTTATGAAAATTCTTTTTATAGCTCCTTCGCCTCCACCAATTACAGGCCACTCATTAGCCTCAAAAGTATTCCTTGATGAGTTGATTAAATACCATCAGGTTGAGGTAATTAATCTAAGCAAATATAGTTTTAAAGACGGGGTGGATTCTTTTGAGAGAATGATACGAGTAGTGAATATTTTCCAAGAAGTATGGCGCAAGAAGAATGATGTAGACGTTATATATTTTACAATATCTGAGTCATTTGCAGGAAACATTAAAGACATACTTATCTATCTTATTTGTTTCAAAAGTCTTCCAAGAATGGTAATCCACTTGCATGGTGGTGATATTAATAATTTATTTTATAAATATAAACTGCTCTTTAGTATTAACAAATTATTTATTCGTCGTTTAGGTGGTACTATTTTGCTAGGTAAATCACATGTTGATAATTTATCAGATATATTTTTAGAAAATAAAATACATGTTGTACCTAATTTTGCAGAAGATTATTTATTTCAAAGTGAGAAGATGATAAAAGATAACTTTTCAAATACCGAGCCGTTAAGAATTCTTTTCCTTAGCAATTTAATGAAAGGAAAAGGTCATGTTGAACTTGTTGATGCTTATTTAGCATTGAATGATAATTTGAAAAAAAGGGTAAATATTGATTTTGCCGGCGGGTTTGAGTCGGATATTCAAAAAATGAAATTCATAAGCAAACTTGATGGAGTTAAAGGAATGCAATACCATGGGGTGGTTGACGGTGATGGGAAAAAAGATCTTTTCTCTCGTGCTCACATTTTTTGTCTTCCAACGACTTTAAATGAGGGGCAGCCCATAAGTATTTTAGAGGCATATGCATCAGGCTGTGTAGTAATAACTACAGATCAAGGTGGGATACGCGATGTTTTTAAAGATAGAATAAATGGTTTTGAAGTCCAGAAAGATTCTGCCAATTCAATAAAGACAGTAATCGAACAAATTATTGAAAAATCTAATTCATTACTTCCCATGGCAATTTTCAACAGAAATATTGCTAGTACTAAATATAGAGTATCAAAGTATAACGCCTCTTTAATTAAGATCATTGAGAACATTGGATCAAGTTCGAATAATTTGGAAAACAACATTAAAAATAAGTATATAGCCACAACAAAGAATCAAGCCATGTATCAAATATGTTCTAACTGCATAATGGACACCACTGATCCTAATATCACTTTTGATGAGCGGGGTTGGTGCGACTATTGCCGTAATTACTATGAAAATATCCAGCCCAATTGGCTTCCAAATGAAAAGGGCGAAAAGTTACTTGCCCCTCTAATCGACAAGATTAAAAAGGATGGAAAAGGGCGTGATCACGATTGTTTGATCGGCATAAGCGGAGGTGTTGACAGTTCATATGTAGCATATCTTGCCAAGGAAAAATTTGGTTTAAGACCCTTGATCTTCCATGTCGATACCGGGTGGAATTCGCAGGAGGCCGTGAATAATATTGAAAGGTTGATAGATGGACTAGGCCTTGACTTGCACACAGAGGTTGTTAATTGGATTGAGATGAAAGATTTGCAATTGGCGTTTTTTAAAGCGCAAGTACCGCATGTGGACACACCGCAGGATCACGTTATTTTTGCCTCGCTCTATAACTTTGCAGCAAAACATCACTTTAAGTATCTTATAACAGGAGCAAATCATTCTACTGAATGTATTCGTGAGCCGCTCGAATGGCATTACCATGCTTCGGATCTGCGCCAGTTAAATGACATTCACCGCCGCTTTGGGCAGCGCCCTTTAAATACATTTCCAACAGCTGATATATTTAAATATAAGATATTCTATCGATACGTTAAGGGTGTTAGGGTAATAAAACCATTAAATTATGTGCCCTTCATTAAAGAGAACGCCATGCAAGAATTGATAGATCGATTTGGATGGCAGAAATATGCTCATAAGCACTATGAATCACGTTTTACAAGGTTTTATGAGGGATATTGGCTTCTGAAGAAGTTTGGGTACGATAAGCGTCGGGCCCACTTTTCCAGTGTAATTTTGACCAAACAAATGACGCGAGAAGAGGCGCTTAAGCGCATAGCTCAACCAGCATATGACGAACAGATAATGGCCCAAGACTTCGAGTATGTTGCTAAAAAGTTGGATTTAACAGTGTCTGAGTTACAGGAAATAATGAATGGTGAAAATAAGACTTACCGAGACTATAAGTCCAGCATGCCTTTGATCAGTTTTGCAACGAAATTTTTACGAATATTTGGAATACAAAAAGTAATGATTCGATGATAGCAATAATTGATTACGGATTGGGAAATGTTAGAGCATTTGATAATGTTTATAAAAAGTTGAATATACCTGCCATCATTATCGGTCAAGCCGAAGACTTGAAAAATGCTAGTAAGGTGATATTACCGGGTGTTGGAGCTTTTGATCATGCGATGCAGAGGCTTGAAAAATCAGGTATGCGGCAGTTTCTTGATGAGATTGTGCTTCATCGTCATGTGCCAGTATTGGGTATCTGTGTAGGGATGCAGATGCTTGCGTGTTCCAGCGAAGAAGGAAGTCTACCTGGTCTTGGATGGATAGATGGAGAAGTTAAAAGATTCAATCCCTCTTCTTTGAGACACTCCATGTGTGTGCCTCACATGGGCTGGAACGATGTCAAACCAGTAAAAATAAATGGTTTGTTACAGGGGCTTGATCTTGACGCTCGCTTTTATTTTTTGCACTCATATTATTTTCAAAGTCATAGAAGTGAGGATATTATTGCTGTAACTGATTATGGTGGAGAGTTCGCTTGCGCAGTGAATTCCGGAAATGTTTTTGGTGTTCAATTTCATCCAGAAAAAAGTCATCAATGGGGCATTCGACTTCTTGAAAATTTTGCAAGGCTATAAAGATGTTATATCCACGAATTATTCCATGTTTGTTAGTTAAAGACAAAGGACTTGTCAAGACTCTTAATTTTAAAAATCCGAAGTACATTGGAGATCCTATTAATGCTGTGAGAATATTCAACGAAAAGGAAGTTGATGAACTCATAGTACTTGAGATTGATGCAACTCTTGAAAAAAGAGAACCTGATTACAATATGATTGAACATTTAGCAGCGGAATGTCGAATGCCTCTCTGCTATGGGGGTGGTGTTACGACTAGTGACCAAGTACAAAGAATTGTTCAAATAGGCGTAGAAAAAGTGGCGATAAGCTCTGCAGCACTAGAGAACCCAAACCTTGTTACTGAAGCGGCTGTATGTGTTGGTAACCAGAGTGTGGTAGTAGTATTAGACGTTAAAAAAAGTTTTATTGGTGATAAGTATGAGGTCTGGACGCACAATGGGCGTAAGACTACTGGAAAATGTCCTTCAGTGTTGGCGCTGCAAATGGAAAGACTTGGAGCAGGCGAGATAGTGATAAATTCTATCGATAATGATGGCCTTATGAAAGGTTATGACCTCGCTTTAGTTGAGAAAATTCGAGAGTCGATTAGTGTGCCGTTAACGATACTCGGTGGCGCCGGGTCGCTTCATGATATAGGCCAGCTAATTTATAAGTATGGGGCCATAGGTGCTGCCGCCGGGAGTCTATTCGTATTCAAAGGAGTATACAGAGCAGTTCTCATCAATTATCCAAACCGAGAGGAAAAAGATGCACTCATAAAGGGAAATTATATCGTTTTTTAATTTGTTGTTCTCAAATCTAACAGGGCAAGGGATGCGGTTGTGAAGATACTTGTTACTGGCGGTGCCGGGTTCATCGGCTCCAATCTGGTGAAACGGTTGTCGCGGGATGGATATGAAGTAACGGTATTGGACAACCTGCTCTCGGGGAACCGATGCAACCTGGATCCCTTCACGGAAGTCCGCTTTATCGAAGGCGACGTGCGGAACGAAGCCGTCGTGGCGGATGCGATCAAAGGCGCAGAGGTTGTGTTTCACCTAGCCGCGTCCGTGGGGAACAAGCGCTCTATCGACCATCCGATCGTCGACGCGGAAATCAACGTGATCGGGACACTGCGCGTCCTGGAGGCTGCGTGCAAAGAGGGAGTGAGGAAAATCGTCACCTCCTCCTCGGCTGGCATCTTTGGGGAATTGAAGACCCTTCCGATCCGCGAGGACCATCCCATTGAGCCGGATTCGCCATACGGTTGCACGAAGCTCTGCGAAGAAAAGATGTGCCTGTCTTATGCGAAGCTCTACGACATCGAAGCGGTCTGCCTACGTTATTTCAATGTCTATGGTCCGAACCAGCGATACGACGCCTACGGCAACGTCATTCCGATCTTTGCATACCAGATGCTGCGCGAAGAGACGCTGACCATCTTCGGCGATGGGGAGCAGACGCGCGATTTCGTGAACGTGCGGGATGTTGTCCAGGCCAACATCAAGGCAGCGCATGCAGTAGGCGTAACCGGTGCTTTCAACCTGGGGAGCAGCGACAGGATCACCATCAACCGGCTGGTGAAGTTGCTCAATGAGGTTTCCGGGATTGAGCCGAAGGTGCAACACGGACCTCCCCGCCCTGGGGACGTACGGCACAGCTTGGCGGACATTACGGCTGCCCGGGATGCCTTTGGTTTTGAACCTTGCGTCTCCCTTGAAGAAGGGCTCAAAGAATATATGGACTGGGTAAAGAAAGAGGCAGTCCGCCCGTGAAAATATTGGTCCTCGGCGGCGAGGGGATGTTGGGACACAAGATGTTTCAAACCTTGCTCGCCCGCTACCCTGACACGGCATGCACAATCTTCACGTCGCTGAGCGAGCCTTTTTATCGGAAGATCGATCTTTTTCACAAAGGAAAAGTAGTCGATAAGATTGATGCCATGAATCTCCCTGTACTTGGGGAAAAATTGCGGGACCTCCGGCCGGAGTTCATAGTCAACTGCATCGGCATCGTGAAACAGCGGGAAGAAACAAAGGCTGCTATTCCGAGCATTACTCTCAATTCATTGTTGCCGCACAGGCTGTCCGAGTTCGCGATGGAGTGGTGCGGGCGCGTGATCCACTTCAGCACGGACTGTGTCTTTAGCGGCAATCGGGGCAATTACACGGAAGAGGACCCTGTGGACGCCGAGGATTTATACGGCAAAAGCAAATACCTGGGCGAGGTGTCCACGGAGAATGCGCTGACCCTGCGCACCTCCATCATCGGGCGTGAACTGGCGCATTTCAAGTCGTTGCTGGAATGGTTTTTAGGTCAAAAGGGAAAGACAGTTCGGGGATTCAAACGTGTGATCTACTCCGGGGTGACCACCAATTACATGGCGCAACTTGTGAGCAACCTCATTTCCGATCACCCCAATCTGTCGGGACTCTACCAGGTGACCGGCCATGCCATCTCCAAGTACGACCTTTTGTGCATGTTAAGAGAGGCATTCAAACTGGATGTGGAGATCGTTCCGGATGAACAGGAAGTATCCAACCGCAGCATGATAGGTGAAAAATTCTTCCGTGCTACCGGCTGCAGGACCCCGAACTGGCAGGTCCTTGTGGCCAAGCTCGCCAACGACCCAACCTCATATGAGAAATGGAGATAAACGATGGGTAATAAGCTTTTTAGCGGCAAGCGGGTTTTGATAACGGGAGGCACGGGTTCTCTGGGAAAGGTGTTGGTGCACCGCATTCTGAGCGGCGAGATGGGCAACCCCGATAAAATTATCGTTTTTTCCCGAGATGAAGCCAAGCAACACTTTATGCGCGTGGAATACCAAAACGGAAAAGCGGTCACCGACGAGGTGATCTACCGGAACTTTCAGCGGAAACTTCAGTTCTGGATAGGAGACATCCGTGACATCAACAGTGTGACATCCGCATTGCGCGACATCGACATTGTCGTGAATGCGGCGGCGATGAAGCAGGTCCCGACCTGCGAATACTTCCCGTACGAAGCCGTTCGGACCAATATCGAGGGCGCTGAGAATATCGTTTGTGCCATTCAAAAGCACAATCTAAAG
>MHYJ01000027.1:7045-7692 GCA_001828445.1 Planctomycetes bacterium RBG_16_43_13 | reverse complement strand
TCAGCGAAAAATACTCGAATCAGGCGGTACCATCGCACAGGAGACACGGCTATACGACGCCGAAAAAGCCGTTACTATGCTTATGCGGACAAAGGAGGATGCACACGACTACCGATATTTCCCCGAGCCGGATTTGCCCCCGTTCACTATTACGCAGGAATGGATAGAGAAAATCCGCAAGACAATACCTGAACTGCCAAATGCTCGCCGAGCCCGTCTATCCAGCAAATATCAGTTGCCTGTAAGAGATACAGTAACCATAACTGCTACTACATACACGGCTGACTTTTACGAAAGGTGTGTCGAGCAGCAGGATTCTCCTGCTCCGAAGATAATCGCTAACTGGATAATAAATAATCTGTTGCAGATATTGAATGACAAGGGCAAAGAGATTAGTCAGACAAAAATAAATCCCTCTACCTTCGTAGAGCTAATAAAACTTGTAGAGAGTAACACTATAACAGGTGCCTCTGCAAAAGAGGTCTTGGATGAGATGATAGAGACGGGCAAAAAACCAGGGGACGTTGTTAAGGAAAAGGGTCTAACGCAAGTAAGCGATAGCAGCGAGCTTGAGAGCGTAGTCGAGAAAGTAATATCGGAGAATCCTACCCCTGTCGTCGACTACAAGGCAGGCAAAAAAACCGCAG
>MHYJ01000027.1:0-7008 GCA_001828445.1 Planctomycetes bacterium RBG_16_43_13 | reverse complement strand
AAGTAGTAAGCGAGATATTGATAAAGAAGCTCGGTTAATATCTTATATCATTCCTGCCGACAGTCATCCCGATATGCCCGACCTTTCTCCCGCCAGTGATAGTATAAAATTCGCCGCACCCCGCCGCCATACCGAAGATTGGCGCCGCATCTGCTATCAGCCGCCCGTCCTTATCGCATACCCCCTCCCAGACGCTTGTCCTCAGCACCTCTGCTATGAAAAGCCGTCTCTGTGGCGGGACGAAGATACTGTCCAGCACCCTGCACTCCAATATTATCGGCGCCTCCGCAATGCCGGGCGCTCCTATCTTCTCCGACGGCTGGCGCGTCAAACCCGCATACGCAAACTTGTCCATACTTTTGGAGGCACACATATCAATCTTGTCAAATTGCTCGACTATGTCGGCAGACGGGACGTTCAGCGTAAATTCCTTGTGCCGCTTTATGAGTTCAGCTGCCACGTGAACCTTGCCATCTATGGCGCTCTTCTCCGCCACGCTGATGCCGACCTGCGGTGGCTTGCCGTTTATGACGAACGTCCACACGCAGGTAAGGTCGTCCGGAACGACGCCGTCTCCTTTCACGCCCAATAAGATAGCCGGCACGGGCGGGAGCATTGGTCCCGGCTCGGGAATGGCTACTCGCTTTCTTACACTGTTTTTTTGTTCTTTGGACATATAACTTCCTATTTATATATAATGGCTAATCGTGGAATATTTCTTTATAAAGTGTAAAGAAATCTATAATTAATAATAATACTATAGATTGGAGCGCAAGTTTTAGGTGGCGAGCCAGTCGATTTGGCGGTAGCTCAACCTGTACTGAGCCACTTTTGTGTAATATTATAATATCGGCAAGTATGTACGAATAATATAAAAGTCCTATAAATGTAGCCCAAGGGAGCTCAAAAAGCCAACTCGCTACAATGGATATTAATCCCTCATTTATAATAATACGGCTGTGCGCTGTAATATTGGGAAAGATAGCGAAAAATATACAGCAACATATTGTGAAAATTACAGCAAGCGAGAATATATTATATGTTTCTGTCTCCAAGTAGGTGTCTATAAACAGAAATATGAGAAATATTATTAAGAACGATCCTCTACAGATGTTAGATGACGCCCAATCTGGAAGGATGGGTTTTCTGTGTTTTAGTGGTCTAATCAAAAGCTCAGACATAATATACATATATAGAAGGCAGGAAATAGCAAATAATCCCATTACATTGTAATCATAAATAAAGTCCAATCCCTCTTTTCTGATTCCATACGCACATAAAAATAGAAGGGGGTAGCAAAGCACCCTTATAAAACGCGGGATTTCAATCCGTTTGGTTATATTTGGATTTCGCCACGAGAAACTTGAATTACAGAGAATATGAGCGGGTAGTCGCCTCCACGGTAGGGGAATCAGTCGGGGCACAAATTTCTTGTATTGTAAGAATGTCTCCCCAAATATACCTTCCAGTTCACGCTCTTCTCTAAATATTTTCCTGTAATGGACAAAAATCCAAATAATAAGATATAGGATTGAGAATTCTATTCTATTTATTATTAGGCATATCCCGATGTCTATAATACCGTTCGCCAGATAGAATGGGTTGCGGCTCCATCTGTATGGACCTGACATTGTTAGAACCTTCGCCTGTTGGAGGTGTCCCTTCGACCAAAGCCGTAGTAAATCGCCTATTAAGACGAATAGGCAACCTATTAAAAAGGGAATAACTTGGATGTTTACAATGAATAGTCCAACTATTGAAAACAGTGTCCTAATCGTATTCCGTGTAAAGCCCCTCAATATTTTAGGAATCTTTGACATAGTTAGTATCTAATAATTAATAGCATCGGCATTAGAGACGGCATCTTTGTAGCAAAATATCGCTTAAAATTATATATCTATTTTACTTTCTTTGCATAAATCCGCTACCTTTTTCCTAATTCTGCAATTGAGATGGGTTTTCTGACTGTGTATAATGTTAGAGAGATTATCTCTTCGTCTCCACTTGGAAGCCCTCGCCCGGAACCTTGAAGGTCGAACGTGAGAGAAATAGGAGGGCGAAACAGGTTTCGGGCATTATACCCCATTCGCCTTTCCACGAGCCGTCTTCTCCTTGATTGGTGAGTAAGTATGTAGCACCTTCCTTATACCATAGCATTTTGCCTATATTCTCTGTCTTAGCAAGCACCCCTACACGTTCTAAACCATAGAGTATGTAGTTTGAGCCAAGGTCCCATCCTTTCTTGATAGTAAAGTTATTCGTGAGCCATCCTAAACCATCCCTTATACTCTTTTCAACGGTAGTAGAATATTTCTTATACGTCTTACTCTTCTGAAGCTCTGCACGGCATATAGTAAGTGATGCTATGCCTACACAGGTCATAGATGCGGTGCTTTTGCCTTGATATTTACCGGGGTTATAGCACCAACCCCTTGCCTCATCTTCCACATCTGTCTCGCCTGTTGTGGCTCGTTCTTTATCTAAAGCAATTCTCTTGACTTTTTTACCTTCCTTCTCCTGTCGAGATAGAAAATGGTTCATTATTCCTATCCATACTTCTTCCGGTGTAGCTATACCAACCCGTGAACACGCCTCTAAGGCAAGCACTGCGAACTGCGTATTCGAATTGTCCCACCATTTATCATCGGGTTTGAGATAGTTATCACCAGGATATCCCCACGCTATATTTTTTACTTTCTCCTGCCCCTCAGCCGTAGATTTATCTTTTTCCTCTACTACTATGGGCTTTCCTTCGTATTCGTATCTATGGTCAACGAGCCATTTGTGGAGGCGCTTCAGCCATTCTTTGTCTTCTTTTGCCATCTTAGCGCTAACCTCGGCGGATGTAGCCCTCTCGACAACCTCCGTCGAGTTATACTTCGCCTCGAGTGCTAATATTAGAAACGATACGCTGTATGTCTTGATATATTTTTTTGCCGCCTCACGGTCATCGCTTTGCTTATAGAGCTTTTCGTCTAAATTATAGAGAGGTGATTTTTTCAGCCAGTCGAACCCCTTCTTTATTATCTCATTATCCCTCGATATGCCGCACTTTAAGAGGGTATAAAGGGCAATTATAGTCGCTCCTTCAGGGAACCTTTCTTGACGTGCCTCTAATTGGAACGAACCGTCTGCCTCTTGTTTTGCCTTTAACCACGTTACGCCTTTTTCTATAGATTGATTGATTTTGTTTTGGAGTTCTTTATCTATACCGATATTTTTTATGTCTTTATCCTGTCCTACAGATAAGGTAGTTAGTGATACGAATAGCAGGGTAGGGAGCCACAGTTGTCTCATATAAGCCACTTTATAGATTATACGTCTTTTGTAAGATTTCGTTGGATATTTTAGCATATTTTTTAGAAAATCCGCTACCCTTTTCGTGATTTTGACGATATAATATATAGGAGGGTATGGCTATGGTTGATTTCAATATCTCTATTTCAGGCATCAGGGCGGTGCTTTTCCGCGAGGACGTCTCGGCGAATAACATTGCTAATATAAATACCCCTGCATTCAAATCCAGTCGCGTTGACCAAGTGGATATAGCAAGTGGCGGGACGCGTATAGCAGACGTAAATATAAATTTCTCTCAAGGACCGCTCGAACTTGCGGATGGGCGGTTCTCCCTCGCCATACAGGGCGACGGATTCTTCGCAGTCCAAACGCCGCAGGGGATGCGTTTCACGCGGGCGGGGTCGTTCAATATCGACGCAAACGGCAACGTCGTAACCGCAGAGGGCTATCAACTCTCGCCGAATATACGTGTCTCCACTGACGCCCGTAGCATAATGGTTTCTCCTGACGGGACGGTCTCCGCTACTATGCCCGACGGCACTATAAACACCGTAGGGCAGATACAATTAGCAAGGTTTAACAATCCCGGTGGGCTAAAACTCGAAGGGAGTAATTTGACGTCGCAATCGTCTGCATCGGGCGACCCAATCTTCGGCACTGCCGGTGACGGTGCATTCGGCTCTTTAGTATTTGGTGCATTGGAGGGCTCGAATGTGGATTTAGCAGGCGAACTCGTCAGCCAGATAATAAATAGTGCGGCAGTGAAGGCAAACGTCGGCGTCATAAAAACGCAGAACGAGATGCTCGGCGACATACTCGATATGGTGGGGTAAAATTTACTCTACTTCTTTGGGAGCGGTAGCGCCATTTGTAGTTTTCGTCTTCACCTCAAATAGCATTGTCATCGCCAGCATTATTATGGCGAACAATCCGAATGTGGTGGAATAGCCCACCCATCCTATCAGGAAGCCCGCCATCATTGGTCCTGCCGCCTCGCCCACCTCGGATATCGTGCCGAAGACGCCCATTGCCGCACCATACCTCTCCCTCCTGCACAGGTCGGCGGCGAATGCGACCGTCGAGCCCGTTACGAACGCCTCGCCTATGCCGAAGATTGCGGAGAGGACGAGGAGGACGGGGAAGCTCTTAACCATCGCTATGGCAACCAGCGGCAACGCACACAGCATCATCCCGATGTATATGATTTGCTGTCTGCCGTATTTGTCGGAGAGGCGACCCATTATGGGTTTGCAGAAGACGCTCATGCCCGTCAGACATACCCAGAGCATCGTGGCGAATATGACGTTTAGGTTGGCTACCTTCATAGCATATATGACGAGAAACGCCTCGAGCGTCCCGACGGCAAGCCCCTTCGCACTGTCAACGCTACAAGTGATGACTAATTTTTTGTTTGTGATTATCTCGAGCGCCCCCTTCTCGAATTCCTCTGTTATGTTGACCTTCTTTTTAGGAGCAGAGCCACGCTCCGTAGAAGTTGGTTTATCTACGCCTCTCAGATAAAACAGTGCAATCATAAAAGCGAGGATGCCCAGCCCGCCGCAGGCGGTGTAGATGAGATAATATCCCTGCAGTGCCTCGTAGTCGGTCAAAGCCCTTTCCCGCGGTATTACGAGGTAGCCAATCGCCGCTCCGCCTATGAATGACGCAACCGCTTTAGTTGCAATCTTTACGACGGATAGGTATGAGAAGAGTTCGCCCTTTCTACCTTCTGCGACGTCGGCGGTGGCGGCTTGAGATGCTGGGGTATATGTAGCGGTAGCGATGCCGTGAAAGTATCTTATGAGGAGTAGCGATTGCAACCCCTTGACGAACGTGTAGAGGAACGGAGCGACTGCCCCGACGGTGAGACCTATTAGTATGAAGATGCGTCTGCCGATTATGTCTGCCAGAATCCCTGAGTGGAATTTCAGCATCAGCCCCGTGATAGTAGAGGCGGCACAGATGACGCCGATGTCTTTTTCCCTCGCCCCGAGAGCCAATGCGAAGAGGGGAAGGAGGGGCGTTCGTGAGATATAGTAACTCAAACGGAAGAAGAAATCGACGATGCAGAGCCGCAGGAATTGGTTCATTGTAGGCAGATGATAACAACTGAATGAGGTGTTTTCAAGACAACTACAACACCATTGATACTTCTTTCTCCTATTCCCCCGTTCGCTTTACTTTCTCCTTTGCCCATTCGTAGAGGGCGTCGTAGAGGGGGAATTCCCAGTCGAGCTTCTGGTGGTCGTCCTTCGTCATCGTAGCAAAGCCGTGTGCGATTGCATTCAGTCCTATTCCCTCTGGTTCGTGGTAGGCGGAACGTTCATCATCCACGTCTGCGGTGGAGACGATTTTCGCTATGAGGTCGAGGGCGGGGTCTTTACCCCAGAGATTGTGTTTCTTCATAAGTGTGATGAAGGTGCAGACCTCGCCTTCAGGGGTTTCGCCGTGGGAGAAGTCCGCCCCTTTTGCGTCGTATGATTTTGCGTTGAGTTCTTTCGCCTTTGTCAGGACTTCATCCCGCGGGACGAAGATGAATTCTGCGGCGGGGTCAATGAACTTCTTGATAAACCAAGGACAGGCGACGCGGTCCACATTCCCGTGCTCTCGTGTTATCCACTTCATAATTATTGAGATACACTTCTGGGTTTCTCGGTTCTATTTTATCTTATCCACCTCTTCGCCGGCGGGCTTGATATATTTCGAATTAGGATAAGAGCCGCGAAGTTTCCCAAGAAGTTGTCCCGCCCGCTCCTTATCGTCTTCCTTTGCTTTGGCGACTTTCTCGGTTAAGGCAAGCCGTGAGATAGATACTATAGAGCCATATAAGGCATACTCATTTTCAGGCGACCTGCCGGGATTGTATTGGACCTCACCGCGGAGGAAGGCATTTCTGGCATCCTTTAGTTTGTTATCTTTGAGATACACTGTGCCAAGTCCATTGTATGCGGCGGTAAGGATGAGATAATTCTCGCTGCTCTTTATCAGTTCTTCCGACCTGCTCTGTAATTTTGAATAATCCTTCAACTCTATCAGGCATCTGATTTCACCTGCTGTGGCTCTGTCTGCAGTATCTGGGTTATTGCTCTTCAGGAGTTTACCAAATAGTCCTACTGCTGTCTTGTAGTCCTGCTTACTCTCTGCCACGTTCGCCTTGAGGGAGTCAATGTCCTCCTGCCACGACTTCACTCCGTTCTTCAATGCGACTTCCTCAAATTGCCGAAGGATTAGCTCTGCATCCCTGCTACTGCCTTTTGCAATGTAACAGTAATATAGGTCGAGATGGACATCACGTAGGTATCTACTCTCGGGAACGTCTTTAATTAAGATATTATAAGTATCTATCGCCTCTCCCAACTTGTTCAATTCTTTGAGGCACTGTGCCTTTTTATATAGGGAGTGTTGGAGGAATAGGGTTCCGTCTCCGCCCTTCCTTGCTTCGGCGGTTGCGTCGTCGAAGTGCTTGATTGCCGCCTCTAAGTTGCGGCTCTCCATCTCACTTTCTCCGCGGCCGTATGAATACCATGCCTTTACAGTTGGTCTCGTCCCAAATGTTACCTCTTTTACTGCATCTATGTTCTCAGTCATAAGGTTGCCACCTTGGGAATATTTGATTTCCTTGAATGTCTCTATTTTTATAGTGCAGCTTACTGCCTGTTTGCTGTTGTCTTTCCAAACTATTACGTCCTTATCTTGGGCGAGTAGTTCTAC
>MHYJ01000026.1:16682-17860 GCA_001828445.1 Planctomycetes bacterium RBG_16_43_13 | reverse complement strand
CAAGTATCCGAGCGTCAAAGCTAAATTATCTCATAGACTTGCCGCAGGGTTGTTCAGGACAAGTACCGGGGACATCGAACTAAAGGCCGATATATTTAAAAATCCTGATGAAGCACAAAGAGTATTATCCCATGAAATAGGGCATCTCGTAGATTGGTTACCGGACAATGACATATCAAGGGGTAATATACTTGGAAGGATCGCATCTCTAAAAAAATATATGAGCAAGTTACTTGCCGAGTATCCTGATTCACCCAATAAAGTATTAACACCACAGGACAGGGCAAGGATACGCAAAGAGGCTGAACGGCTTGCAAAGGGTACAGCAAAAACCACCATTGAAGTTGAAGAGCAAATTATAAAAGAACTGCCGCTTAAGTCTGACGACATAATGAAAATAATGAATGATGTCGGTGGAGAGATACGGCAGACGGACAAGAAACTCTATGATTGGTTTGCTGAATTATCAGGAGATGAGAAGAAATCTATCCTCAAGGAAGCATTAAAGGGCAGGATACCTGATTGGGTATCCTTTAAGAAGACAGTTATCGAAGGTGTAAGGACAGTTAAGAAAACCATATACGAGACCATTGACCCACGCAAAAAATATCATGACATGATTATTGCTGAAATAAAGAAGCGCAGGCTATATCAGTATGAAACCATTATGGATGAACTCAAAACACTATCTAAGGAATGGAAGCCATTTGATGAGGCAAAAGTGCATCCTAAGTACGTCAAGTATCGGTATTCTTCCAAAGAGCTTTATGCTGACAGCATCAGCGTATTATTCAATGATCCCGACTTATTGAAAGCACGTGCGCCTAATTATTATAAGGCTTTCTTTGCTTACATGGAACGAAAACCCGAAGTATCTGCTATATATGAGGAGATACAAGATAGGGCAAAGCGAGGCTATGAGGCCATCTTCGAGCAAAGGGATATAAATATTGAAACCATGATTGGGCGGCATGGCGAGGCAGCCTATTCGGAATCATTAAAGAAGCCTCCATTGCAAGTATGGAAATCAATAAAGAAGTCTATGGTAGATGTTAATACCGAGGCCATACATAAGGTTAAGGAAGTAGAAAAAAAGGGAATTAAGATATCTGCTGAAAGCGACCCCCGTTACTGGATAGAGGAATTACCTTACATGTCCGGGCCGGTTAAGAATTATT
>MHYJ01000026.1:13622-16655 GCA_001828445.1 Planctomycetes bacterium RBG_16_43_13 | reverse complement strand
ATACGGCATCCGATATTGACATCGGTAAATATATGTTTGCCAAAAGAGCGGCTACTGAACGAGCAAAAATGGCAAGTCCTGGAGGCCATATAGGGAAAGATGCGGAGGATTATCTGAGCTATCTTAAGGCTAAGGACCCTCAAAAGTATGCCAAAATAGAAGAAGCGATAGCTACCTTTAGGAAATTACGTAGAGAGCAGATCATACCTGAGATAGAAAAGGCTGAAATGTTTGATGATGAAATAATAAAGTTGATGCGTGACAATGAAAATTACGCTACCTTTGACATAATAGAATATATTGAACAACGCTACGGCAGGAACATATCAGGTCACATCCATAAACAAATAGGTACATTGAAAGAAACGGCAAATCCTTTTACTGCTACCATCATGAAGGATTCTGCCATGCTTAGAAATGCTCATGTGACGCAGACTAAGAAAGTAATGGTCAAGTTCCTTCAAGATAATTTACCCGGTGATATAGTCCCAGCAGATACTCGTTGGAACGATAGGTATCATGCAGTGATTGACCCTAAAGACCCCAATAAAGGTTTAATAGCATTTCTGCATAAAGGCGAAATACAGGGTTATTATGTTGACAAGGAAATAGCGGACACATTTTATAAAGATCCCTATAAGGGTGGAATAATATTAAAGGCATGGATGGCATCGTCTCAGCCACTTAAAGATTTATTGGTCAGCAAAAACCCCTGGTTTACGTTATGGAATATTCAGCGTGATGCAAGGGCTACGGCAAAACAATTACCAAGAGCATCTCTGCCTAAAGTGATATATTATGCCCTTAAATCTGCGCCGGATGCTTATAAGGATGTGATAAAGAATGCCCATACTCCCGATGTTGCTGAAATGTATAAAGGCAAAATGCTGATTACTGGCAGGGCATATGGTAAGGATGTCAACCCTGACTCACAATTAGAGCGCATGATGCAGGAGTTCTTAGTCAAGCCCCAAGAATATAATAATCGAGTCATTGCACCACTTAAGAAATTTTGGGATTTCATGGATAAACCAGGACAGTTTTCGGAACGATTATTTAAGATCGCTGGATATAAATATCTCAAAGCCAATACTAATTTGGCAGACAAGGAAATTGCTCATCTGGTCAGGACAAGGGCTGGTTCGCCTGACTTTATGCGAGGCGGACAACACAGGTTAATATACAATAATATCTTCCTGTTTTCCAATGCAGGAAAGGAAGGTTGGAGATCATCCATCGAAGCATATAAAGAAAATCCTGCCAGATATATATGGAAGACCATCGAGTATGACATATTGCCAAAGGTTGCTATGTTTGCAGCAGCAGCGGGACTATTCGGGGATAAAATAGCTAAATGGTTTAAGAAAGTTCCTGAGCGGGACAAGGCAAATCATATGATCGTCCCTGTTGGAGAAACCTCTGATGGTAAAGCTATATACTTTAGGATACCGCATGATTTTACAGGTCAGGCAGTAGCAGGACTAACATGGAAAACTTTGAATCAATACAAAGATGTAAACATGCAGGATGTATTGGATTACGCTGCCGGTGGATTGCCGTACACGGGCTTGCATCCGTTCATTGGGTTAACTATAGATACCGTCCAGTATATGACAGGTAAAAACCCATACAATTCTTTTACTGGCAGATATGTTATTCCTGAGCAGGTATTTGAAGCAGGGGGAATGAGGGCAGCGGAAGAATTTGGCAAGCATGCTGCAAATCAATTAGGTATTGGGATTGTCTATAAGTTTAAGGGGGCAGATTTACGGCAGACGAGCAGTGAATTAGAGAAGTTGATTGGCTATCCCATTATCGGTAGAGGACTTGAACGATTTATAAAAATATCTGACTATGGCCTGACTGAAGAAATTAAGCGGACAGCAGTAAAACCCGTCAGACAAGAACGGGCGCAAGAGGATGTTGCCGTAGCAGACAGGATAATAGGGGCCATAAAGGGTAGGGATCAGGTATCAGAACAAGACATCGCCAAGCTATATGTACAATTGCAAAATGAAGGGATAATTACCCGTAAGAAATATGCAGACTTCAGGGACACATATAAGCTAATGATAATAAAGAAAATTGGAGACCCATACATAAAGGCATATATGGCAGCGCAATCCAATGAAGAGAAAATGGCAATAATAAAAATGATTACGGAAGAGAAAGGTGGCAAGAAATGAGGCATATTTATCAATCAACATCAGCAGACGCTAAGGGTAATATCATCCCATTGATGACCGTATCGGTATTTCTTGAAAATACCACAACGGCGGCGAATGTATATGCTGCATCGTCTGGCGGCAGTCCGGTAAACGCTGTGACTACCAGCGATACCGGATCATTTAGCTTCTGGGTTGATGATAACGAATACAGCCTGAACCAGAAGTTTAAGATCACGCTGACACGGACGGGATATATTACCAAGTCATATAACAATATATCCGTATTCTCTCCTGTACCGTCAAATACCTTTTACCCTGACTGGAATGCGGCAGATCATGGAGCGACAACGAATACGTGGTCTGTGAAAAGTATCATAAACCTTGTGGGGTCTGATAACGCAACTATTATCTTGCGAAATAATTCAGGGTCTATAACCACGCCGTACTTGGTGGCAACGGCATTGACGATACCGACAAACATAGAGATTAAGACTGAGATTGGTTCTATGTTCACCAAGTCGGGGTCTGGGACTATCACCATCAACGGCCCTGTAACAGGTGATCCTAAACACCAGTGGTTGAGTGGATTTGCGGCGGGGGAGGTGACGTTTGGTAGTAATATAACTTCCCACTGCCCTGAGTGGGTTGGTGCAATTGGTGATGGAGCCACAGATGATGCAAGTGCCTTACAAATATATCTTAGTGCTACAAATAATCCTGTAATACCAGAGAAAACATATATTATTGGAACGCAATTATTAGTTACAGTAGGAAATTATAACCTTAGTGGTAAGGGTATAAATAGTATAATTAAGATTAAGGCTTCAACGGACATAGATGGAATCAGATTTAGAGGGACAGCGGG
>MHYJ01000026.1:6450-13597 GCA_001828445.1 Planctomycetes bacterium RBG_16_43_13 | reverse complement strand
TTACATTAAATGGAGATAGAGATAACCAACCAGAACAAGGAAGTTACCGTCGTGGGTTAAGTTTTAGGTATGTTAATAATCTTAATGTTAAACATAACGTCCTTAAATATTTTGGCTATCATGATGTTACTTATCCAATTGTAGGCATTGGTACAGGGGTAGATGTTCTTAATTGTACCAATGTAAGAATAAACAATAATTTTTTCTTTGGTAATGTTTCTGGTATTCATATAGCAGCTAACCCTACTGAATCACCTGTTATCTCATATCCTTCTGATTCAGCAGAGGATGTGCAAATATGTAATAATTATATAGACGGCATAGCAACTTACTTATCCTCAGTTGGTATTGATCTACAGGTAAAAAGAGGGTCACTTGTTTCTGGTAATATTATCAAGAATATAAGTGAAAATATGGTAGCTATATATGTAAGTTGTGCAGCCGGTGCCGGTAATGGTCAAAAAGCTATTATTTCTAACAATATACTCTATAATATTCAAGGATCCGGTATACTGTGTGATATTAATAATAGTAATACTGAAGGTAAATATTTTGTAGTTACCGGAAATCATTTGGAGTTAATAGGACAAATAGGTATTGCGAGTTTTGGTAAATCAATTATTGCGAATAATATAATAATAGATTGTGGTTCGTGGAATGATGCACCTGGCGATCAATTTGCTTTATCCTTTAGTGGTAGTGAAACAGTAATTATCGGGAATTATATAGAGGATACGAGAACTCCATCACAAACATATTATGGTATAATGTCGTGGGCTATTATGCCTACTGGTGGAACTGGTAGAATTATTGATAGATGTAATATCTCGCACAACTTCATTAAAAATACAATAAGTTCTTCTATTAGATTATTGGCTTCTGATGTGGCAAATTCAATTTATGAAAATTTCATAATATCAGATAATATATGTAATGGTGGTATATTTCTACCTCCTTGGAATAGTGCATACCCATCGGGTATTAGGAAAAGCATGGTAACTTATAATATATGTACAGCACTCGATGGAGTAACTCAAGGAATAGCGGACATGACAGTAAAAATACCTAATTCAAGTTTTATTACTAATACAACTTTTGATTCCACAACTACTGGTTGGGCTGCTTCTGATGGGACTATAGCAAGTGTTGCCGGTGGTCAAGGAGGGAACTGTTTACAGCTAACAAGGGTTGCTGCAAATGCACAATATGCTAGCGTTCCGATCACTAATTTAGTAGCTGGTAGGATATACTATTATTCTGCATTTGTAAAATCCGGTTCAAGTGGTGATGAGGCTTTTGTAATCGGTATAGGTTACCCTGGCGCTGGAACTAATGTATATGCGTCTGTATCAGGAACATCATCGGTGTCATGGGTTAATCATTCAGGTACGTTTATACAATCTTCATTAGCTGGAGCTAACAGTGTATTCTTCCTTGAGAAAAATTCGGTCACTGCTGGAACTATGTTATTTGATACTGTAGTATTCTATGATGTTTACTAATTAGACATCAGGCCCTCCTCCTGTGGGCAACCCTTGAGGCAGGTTATGTTACCTGAAATATTTCCTCTTGACAAAACTCCATTGCGGATGTAATGTTATTCCTGAAACAGGGGATGAATCGGGTGATCATTCAAATTGTAGTATTCCACAGTCTAATATATAATAACAGTTGCGTCGTCAAAAGGTCTCACCCACCTTTCCCCTTCGACGTATAAGGGCTGGCTACGGGAGTAACATCCCGTGGCTGGCCTTTTTAATTTCCCACAATAGAAGGAGCAAGCATGGAGAAGAAAAAGATTAAGAAATCGTTGTCAGCACCAATAGGGACAGTAATTAGTGATTGTAACTTTGAATCCCATAATCAAGTAATTTGGGACAAGGTAACACTTGAGACTATTGATAAGGTGGCGCAGGGATTGTTAAACCTCACACAATTATTTAATTCCCAAAAAATAGTCGTTGATGCACTATTGAAAATCTGTAAAGAGGAGGAGTAAATCATGGAGATCATGAAAGTAGCTACGTGTTTCTTCTGTGACCGGAACATGATCCCGAAGGGTATCGGGCCGGCAATGAATAAGAAATTATATCAGCAATGGCAGAAGGAATATGGGTATATCTGCCAGGCTGAAACAAAGATCGGAAATAAGAATTTCTGTAAAGATTGTTTATCAGAACTTGAAGTTATATTAATTAGCCGTAACCTGGAGCCGTGACGTAGATGAAACAATTAACTCCAATAGAGATATGTGATAGATACGTTCAAGGTGATACCGGTTGTGAGTTCCAGTCTGACGCCATTGGCGGGTTCTGCCGCTTGCCGGATATGTTCAAATGTCCAGTCTATGAATATTTCTTTTACGGTCAGCTCTCAGTATCCCAAGCCAATGTATTTATGAAGTGTAAGAAACTCTATGAATACACCTACCTTGATGGCTGGGACGTACTGCCTCTTATGAAACCACGAGCCATGAGGTTGGGGTCTGCGGTACACAAGGCGTTAGAGTCAATATTAAAAAATACAGGCTCTATAGACTTAAACGACTATTTCTCTGAAGATGAGGAAAAGGAACGGGGTATTGTTGGAATATTCACCGATCGCCTATCTCACATGGATTGGGGCAGTCCCCTATCAGAGTACCGCTTTGTTCTAAACCCCATAGATTCCCCTGAAATACACGGGGTAATAGACCTGTTATACCCCGATCATTTCAGCGAGGTCAAGGTATCTGCCCGACCCGACTATTATACTTCCCCGCATTTCCTGCAATCTCAGTTAGCGACGTATTTCATGACGGATGAGGCCCTCCGGTACGCTAACATGATGGTGATCAGAGTGCCGGAATTAAAGCAGGGTAAGAACGAGAGCATAGACGGACTACTTAATCGTATAGACGAGGATATTAAGAAGCGGCCAAGCCATTACTTTACTGGTTACGACCCTGAAAAAAATACGTTCGGAAAAAGGTTTTATAGGACGGAATTTGACTTGCCCGAAGTATTGGAGCGATACAGACATATTATGCACGAGAGAAGACTTGCCATTAAGCGTAAATGTTTCTATAAGAACGAATCTCAATGCCTGATACCGACTCCATGCCAATATATGTCGGCATGCGAGACGGGCGGCATGAGCGATCTAATCTATTACAGAAAGGAGGTGAAAGAAGAATGAAGGAGATAAGCGTAAGTAATAATTATGGACGAATGTTCCTGATCTACGGCCCTACAGGAGAGGGTAAGTCAGCCAGCTCCATAGCGACACTGCCTCAGCCGATACAGGTTATTCAGACCGAGCCGAGGAACCCGCTAACGGCTCTTGTCGCACTTGGTAAGGTAGTTGCACCGGACTGGTTGCACCCTAAAGACGGAGAAATTGGGATAAAGTTTTCGGTACCTGAGTCATTCGAGGATTTAATAGAATTTCTTGACGGGGAAGCGAAAATGGAATCCCATGAGTATAAATCCATCCTGTTTGATTCGGCGTCTTATTGGATGAATGTAAAGCTCTCTCAGGACATAGAGGATCAGACCTATGATGCCGGAATATTTAAGGATGCGAAAAGAACGGAACGTAAATTAGTGGATATGACGAGAAAAGACCAGGCGGCATTTGGCAGTTTATCCAGCCTGATGAAACGTGTCATGAAACTATTAGGGACAATATCTCAGCAGGGAGTGGTAGTTGTCGTCATAGCCCTGGTATCAGAGAGTCCTAAGTGGAACAGGGCACTGGCTGCATGTCCGGCATTTATCGGGGCGGATTTCCCAACTAATGCGCCGAGTTATTTCGATGCCATAGGATTAGTGGAAGGCCGGACGAACGATGCAGGAGAAAAGGTTTACCCGCCAATAGTATCATTTGACGGGGACGGCAGCTATGTATCTAAATGGACAGGCAAGCGGGACAGGAAGCCGATAGGCCCGCTGGACTTTGCCAAGATACTTAAGTTGTAGAATAGTTATAGGGTAGTTGTAGGGTTTATTAACAGTTTTGTTACAGTTTTATTAACAATTAATCAACAGGTATTATACTATTAACTATTAACTCAGGAGGATTAATTTCATGGCAATTATCAAAACAACAGGGGAAGCAAGATGGGATTTTAAATTAGTAGATGCTGGTTGGCACAATGTAGTAATAGGTGATGGAATCATGGTATTGGACAAGGACAAGGATGGTAATCCTAAGGATAAGAAATCGTTACAGATACCGCTAATCCTCGAAGGGGATACAGACCCTAAACTATCCATATTCTGCCCGATTGGTACGACCTTTGGCGCACGGAAAATGATTGATGTACTTTGCGCCTCCGGCCTTGCACCGGTATTACTCAAGGAAAAAAAGATTGACGTAGAAGAGGGCGTAGACGATGCAGTGATTAATTCCGAGAAGTTCCTGCTTTGGTTTTCTGCAAAACTCCCCGGAAAGCCATTATTTGTAGAAGTTGCGCATGAGACATACAAGGATAAGGTGAACGCTAATGTCGTAGGGATTAAGCCGTCGGAGGGTAAGGGTAGGGCCAACATTGCCAAACCTGTCACTGCCGCTGCTGCTACTGTTGAGCCTGAAGGCTGGTAGGATTGATTATCCGACCGACTATACGCAAGGTGAAGTCTTCCGGTCAGTTAAATATACCGGAGGGCTTCGTGCTTGTCGTTGATACCCGTGAGCAATCAGCGTTGTTCTTATCTAAGCCGCCTAAGGGCTTATTGTTCGTCCGGGATACTCTCATTGCCGGTGATTATTCCGTTAAAGGTTTTGAGGATTCCATCGCCATTGAGCGAAAGGGTTTGAATGATTTCTACGGGTCTATCGGCAATGGCAGGGAACGGTTTAAGCGGGAGTTATTACGGCTGAAGGGCTACTCTTGGGCAGCATTAGTCATTGAGGCGACTGAGGAACATGTAATCAGTGCCAATACCATGTATTCCGCCATGCACCCGGAAAGCATCAAGGGGACACTGGTATCTATATGTATCCGGTATAGACTCCCGATATATTTCGCTAAAGACCGGGATGCGGCGCAGAACTGGATATTGCGGCATCTGGTAAAATGTTTCCTTTTAAAGAGGGGGGGCGAGTTGTGAAGATATATCCAAGGACTACGATATGTCAGGATGATATATTAGCAGAGCAGAAGACGGCTATTATGGAAGCCTGCCGTCAATTATCCCGTGATACCCGATGGGGTAGCTGGTCTAAAGATTTAGACAGTATAGGATTTAATCGCTATGACAGCGAACTGGGGGATTATATAGCCTCACTGGAAATGGAGAATTTGACAGATCAGGAAGCAAGGCAGGCATACAGGATGTTACAGAAGTATCACCAGCAAATAGATATGGAGACGTATGAGGCGATATATGAAAGGAAATCATAATGGAAAACGAAAATTACATTCAGTCGGAATTAAAGAAATTTGACGTAGCCGATGCGGTAATAGCTCAATGGAATAAGGATTATATGACACTCACTGTATCTGGCTTAGACGATAAAGATGGCTATAAAGCTGTTAAAGAGGCCAGGTTGACGATCAAGGGTAAACGTGTCGAGGTAGAAAAAAAGCGTAAGGAATTAAAGGAGGACAGTCTCCGGTTCGGTCGTTCTATTGACGCTGAAGCGAAACGTATCACAACACTTCTTGAGCCTATAGAAACGCATTTGCAAACACAGGAAGACGTAATAGACAAAGAAAAAGAGCGTATCAAGCAAGAGGCTGAACGTATTGCGAAAGAGCAGTTACAGAATCGTATAAATATCTTATCAAGTTATAGGCAAGGATTTGACGCATCCAGATTAGAAACTATGTCGGATATAGAGTTTAATAACATGGCCGAACGATCACGGGTACAGTTTGAGACAGAGCAGGCACAATTACAGGAAGCCGAGAGATTACGGCAAGCCGAGGCGGAAAGATTAGCAAAGGTAGCGGCAGAACAGCAGTCAGAACGAGACAGGTTAGCGGAGCTGGATAAGATACAGAAAGCCGAAGCTGAGCGTATTAAATCCGAGCAGCAGATTATAGAGCGTGAAAAGGCACGTATTGAGCAGGCCAAGTTAGATGCCGAACGTGAACGCCTGCATCGGATTGAGTTAGAGCAGGCGAAGGAATTAGCGGCTGAGAATACACGGATTGAGCTTGAGGAACGTATGAAACGAGAAGCCGAACGGAAGGTTGAGAACGAGCGGTTAGCGGTTATCGAAGCGGAACGGCAGGCGAGGTTATTGCCGGATAAGGAGAAATTATTACACCTCCAAGGTCATGTTAAAGTCCTCATATCTGAATTACCGGACATATTAGACAAGCGGTTATCGTTTGTCGTGAACGGTGTTAAAAACAAATTGATAAATATAGTAGACTATATTACGACAGGTGTTGAGGCTGATAAGTTTGTTGATAAAGCTGTTGATAAACCTGTTGATAACGATGATGATTGGTCATGAGATAGGAGGACGATAACTATGGCAAAAGTCAGGAGTAGCTTCAAGAACGAGGTACGATGGGATAAGCACAGAACGTTTTACGACACGGCATCAACAGACAAGAAGGGGCATAGTACGCCTGTAACTGTCAGATTTAAGGATGAAGACATAGCTTTATTACAAGCTGTGGTAGATAGTAAGTTAAGTCCTGAAATAAAAAATGTAACAGATGTTATCCGTGGTTTCGTCATAAAACATTACCATATGGTATGGTTAGAGGAGATGGAATTGCCGGACTCATCCCATCATGCTATCGTCAAAAAGTTCCTGCAACACATGGATGAAGCGGATACAAAAGAGATGATTCGGCGAACAATTATTGCAAAAGTTGAGACAGCAGTCAAAAGATGTACATACGATAGGGCGATAAAATTAGTAATCGGCGTCCTCCGTGAATTAAACGATGAAGTCAAGCAATGGATACTTTCCGATTATAAGGACATAGAAAACAAAAAAGTAAGAAAACTTTTCGAGGATTTATCAGAGCATGATTGGCTTGAGAAAGAATATTGCAAAAAATAGTACAATGAAAACAATATGTTTACAGTATTACAGTATACACAGTTACAGTATACACAGTTACAGTATACACAGTTACAGTATACACATATAACAGTATACAGTATAACAGTATACAGTATTACAGTACGCACCGAAA
>MHYJ01000026.1:2259-6402 GCA_001828445.1 Planctomycetes bacterium RBG_16_43_13 | reverse complement strand
TAAGAGTATGAAGGGAGTAAAAATTGAACATCCCGTTTGAAAACTTTACGTCCTTCCGTTCGGGTCAGGAAGAAACTATTATCGCTATCAGGGAGTCGAAGGCGAAATACGTCATCGTCAATGCTCCGACCGGAACGGGTAAGACAATTTTAGGGATGATGTCGAGTATCGGTCATAAATCCGTTTATACCGTCTCTACTAAAATCTTACAGGATCAGATAGCTCAGGACTTCCCGGAAGCGGTCGTCTTAAAGGGTCGGTCTAATTACCCATGTCCCCGGTATAGGCATATACTTCATTTCGGGAAACCGGCGATGGCGGACTCCTGCTCGAAAAAAGGCTGTGCATATCTCCTTGACTCCGACTGCCAATATGAAAATACTAAACTCTCTGCGCTCAGATCTCCATACCGCACATTAAACCTTTCATATCTCCTGACTGAAGCCAATGGCCCTGGCGGATTCAGCAACCAGGAATTAGTGATCCTTGACGAAGCCGATAACGTAGAGCAGGAGTTAGTCGGCTATATATCCCTGGAATTAGGCAAGAGAGACAAAGAGTTATTAGGGTCGTATAACTTAAGCGAGCCGGAATACTTATCTAAGCAGGAGACCTGGAAGCCGTGGAGTGAGGAGTTATTACTGATTCTGATACCGGAAGGGGAGAAGTTAGAGAATCTGGGCAACAATCCCCCTGAATATCTCATAAGCCTGAAAAAGCAAGTCAAGCGGTTGGTATCAAAGCTCATTATGCTCAGGGATTGCTCCGATTCTACATGGATTAGATACGAGATAGAGGGGAAGACCGTTTACAAACCTACGTGGCTGACGCCTATATTATCGGAACGCTTCTTATTCAGACACGGCAAGAAATTCGTCCTGCTCTCTGCTACGTTCCCTGAGATCGGGACATATTGCCGGATGTTAGGCATACCGGAATCAGACGCCGAGGTCATAGAACTCCCCTGTACGTTCCCGATAGAGAACCGACGCATAGTGTTTGATCTGGATTCTGCCGTAGACATGGCGTATAAAACCCAGGACATTGACGGGCTGCTAAAACAAGTGAAAATAATTCTTAGCCGGCATAAATCCGATAAGGGCGTAATCCATACCACGTCATACCGCCTTAAAGACGCTGTAATGTCGTTAGGGGATAAAAGGCTTACTACCCATGCCGTAAGTGACAGGGAGGCCGTTATTGAGGCGTTTAAGCGTTCTGAGAGGCCATTAGTGCTGGTATCTCCAAGTGTAGAGCGTGGTATTAACCTTCCTGATGATTTATGCAGGTTCCAGATCATCGCAAAAGTGCCGTATCAGTCTACACAGGATCGGGTGGTCTCCGCTCGTCTCTACGGGTCTAAATTCGGGCAGCAGTGGTATCAGGCAGATGCGGCGCAACGGATTGTGCAAATGGCGGGTAGAGGCGTCCGGCATGGTACAGATACCTGCGTGACGTATATTTTAGATTCGCAGTTCAAGAAATTATATGTGCAGCCAAGGTTGTTTCCTAAATGGTTCCTTGAGGCGGTGGACATAGGGGATGTGTAGGCTGAAGGACGATTATGTCAAAAAGTCCGTAGAGTTAGTACTGGACGCCTGTGAATGTAGGATAAAGTACAATTCACCGGAATGGATAGAGCGGTTCGAGGGAATTTACGGAAAGGGGGCAATGCACAATGTCTGAAATAACTTTTATCGCATCGTTACATAAGGTTCAAATTGACCGAGAAGGTGAGTCACGGATCACGTTAACCATTCCGATGTCGGAACGGGAGGCGGTACTTGCTGTCAGTATGCTCACGGAGACAGCTTTGCGTGTTGTAGTGGCAATTGACGGGTCTGGGAATACCGGAGGCAGGGCTGAGGGGTAAGATGGGTTAAAACGGCAGGTAGGGGGCTTAAAATGGATTATCAGGCGTTTTTAGAGAAAAAGGTTAAAAAGCATGTACTAAGTGGATTTGATATTAACGAGGATAGGTTAAATAAATATCTGTTCCCATTTCAAAAATATATAGTCAAAAAAGCGTTAAGTGCCGGTAAGTATGCAGTTTTTAGTGATTGCGGAACTGGCAAGTCAATTATACAACTTGAATGGGCAAATCAGGTATTTCATCATACCGGCAAACCTGTATTGATTCTTACCCCATTGGCGGTATCGGGACAGACCATTCAGGAAGGGCAGAAATTCGGGATTGAAGTTGTCCGATATTATGATGGCAGTAATGCGCCGATACAGATTACGAATTACGAGCAATTAGATAATATTGACTGTGGAATATTTGCAGGAATAGTACTCGACGAGAGCTCCATACTTAAGAACTATACGGGGAAAAAAAAGCGACAAATTATAAGCCAATTTGAAAGAACACCATACAAATTGGCATGTACAGCAACTCCTGCGCCGAATGACCTTAACGAGATTGGTAATCACTCAGAGTTTTTAAATGTAATGGATTCTTCCGACATGAGGATGAGGTGGTTTATCCGTGATGAGGGCATGAATAATTACAGATTAAAGAATCATGCACGGGTTGAGTTTTTCAGTTGGATAGCCTCATGGTCATGTGTACTCAGAACTCCTACTGATATAGGATTTCTGCAGGACGGGTTTGATCTGCCGTCATTAAATTATTTTGAATTAATGATTGAGACAGACAAAAAGGATGATGGCAGGTTATTCAATGATGGAATAGTCAATGCAACAAATTTCAATAAAGAGTTAAGGTTATCAATAATTAAGAGGATGGATCAAGTCCAGCATATTGTAAATAATAGTACTGAGCCATTTATTGTATGGGTTAATCAAAATGTAGAGGCGGATCACATTAAAAAGTTAATACCAGGGAGCGTTGAGGTTAGAGGCAATGAACCTCCTGAAATTAAGGAAAAGAAATTAATAGGTTTTGCCAATGGAGATTTCCGGGTATTAATTACAAAGAAGAAGATCGCACAATTTGGGTTAAACTATCAGCATTGTAATAACCAGATTTTTGCTGCGATGGATTTCAGCTTTGAGGCATTATATCAAGCCATTAGAAGGTCGTATCGTTTTGGCCAAAAGAAAGCAGTCAATATATATTTGGTAACAACAGACACAATGAGAAATGTCACAGACATTATTAACAAAAAGCAAAAGGAGTTTAATAACATGATGAAAGAAATATCTAAGGAAGTTAATAGGGTTGGGCATGACTTAGTAATGGATTATAAACATAAAGAAACGAGGACTGAAGAATATCATATTATCAATGCCGATTGTGTGGATGCAATGAAAAACTTTTCTGACAACAGCGTTCATTTATCAATATTCAGTCCTCCATTTTCTACGTTATACACATATTCCAATAACCTGCGGGACATGGGTAATTGTGATGACAACGAACAGTTCTTGCAACAATCAGAATACATGCTTAAAGAATTGTATCGGATTATCAAGCCCGGACGGTTGGTTTGTGTGCACAGTAAGGATTTGGCGGTATATAAAAATAGTTCTGGATATACAGGTCTTTATGATTTTACGGCAGATTATCATCGGTTAATGGAGTTGGTGGGCTTTAAATATCATAGTAAAGTTACGATATGGACTGACCCCGTATTGGAGATGCAACGTACAAAGACTCAACGATTATTATATAAGCAAGTTACGTCAGATAGTTCCTATTCAGGAATAGGATGTCCTGAGTATATTACTATTTTCAGGAAGTGGGAGGGCAATGAAGAAGATTGGGAACCGGTCAACGAACTCAATAAAACAAATTTCGATTTGGATACGTGGCAAAAATGGGCAAGCCCTGTATGGATGGATATCAGGAGGACAGATGTGCTAAACGATTTCAGGGGAGCACGGGAGGCAGCAGACGAAAAACATATATGTCCGCTTCAGCTTGGGATAATAGAACGGTGCATTGCGTTATGGAGCAACAAGAATGACGTTGTATTTACGCCGTTTATGGGAATAGGGTCGGAAGTTTATCAGGCTGTTAAAATGGGTCGGTATGGGATGGGTATTGAATTAAAGGAGTCCTATTATAATTGTGCAAAGCAAAATTTGTCGGACTTATCTGTACGGAAGCAACAAATGGACATTGTGGAGTTATGCCGCTAATGGCAAGAGAATACAAGTACATAGACAGTACAGAAG
>MHYJ01000026.1:1670-1792 GCA_001828445.1 Planctomycetes bacterium RBG_16_43_13 | reverse complement strand
AAACCGATGGTAAGGAATCCACTACAACATAAACTACTAACCCATATGGGGGTTTTGGTGTCCGGCAGCAGTAATGCTATCGGGGGCGACTTACCACGCCTTTCACAACACCAATGCCCCCA
>MHYJ01000026.1:0-1476 GCA_001828445.1 Planctomycetes bacterium RBG_16_43_13 | reverse complement strand
CAATCAAGGAATGGCTTTGATTTCTGTGGAGCACTGTAATTTGTGTTGCTGTAGGAATTTTGATTGTTTTTTAATACCATTGGTAAGGGTAGGGTTAAAACAAGGGGGTAATGATGATGAAAACGCTGAAATTCTGGTTATTCCGTCGTTGGCTCAGGAAGCAGTCCCGTAGCCGGACACGTAGAACACTGGCGGTATGGGTAGCGTCAGGGGCCATAAGGGGCAGGCGGTGGCATAATGTGTAACTGCCCACATTGCAAGGGCCTGATAGTAGAATCCAGGTTCCACGATCATGGCGTCTGGTTCAGAGAGTATCGCTGCGTGAACTGCGGGAGAACGTACCCGATAGATGTCATGCCGGCAATGGGGCCGGTGACACAGGAAATGATAAGGAAAACTGAATACAAGCCGTGGCGGAGAATTAGCGAGTCCGTTATGGCTCAGGCGAAGAAGCTATTGGACGCCGGCCACTGCGTAGCACATGCGGCAAGGGCAACAGGGATGAGTCCGTGGGGATTGCGGAATATCGTAATCAGGGAAGGCTGGACGGTGGTATCTGCGAGGCCGAACAGGAGGCGGGGATGAAATGTCCGGTAGACAATAGCAGGCTTCTTAAAGACGAAGATTGGGCTGGGAATTGTGTCTGGATATGCGAGGTGTGTAATCGGGAATATACACGGGAGGATTTGAGGTCATGACGACGCAAGATAAGGACAAGGTAATAGAGGTGTTGATAGAGCGGTTTGTCTTAAAAGGCAATTGAGCCACATATGGGGATTTGGAAATTTTGGCAGATGAAACCAGGTTAATCCGGGCCTCCTGCGAAAACATCTACCAGGCTGGGTATCTCCAAGGTAAGTACGAGGCATTAGAGGGCATGCTGAAGGAGTTCAAGGGCGAGGAGGTATCACATGGATAGGGACTGGTTAGCCGGCATACTCATCGCCCTGCTAATTGGCCTCGGCATCGGGTACGCTTATCGCTATGCTCAGGATGTGTCAGGTTTCGACCTGGGCTATGAGGCGGCCATCGAGGAAATATCAGTGATGTCGAAGGGGGAGTTATGCGAGTAATCAAAATTAATATTTGTCCAGAATGTCCACCTTTAATCACGTCACCATTATTAGTTGACGCTGATAACTGGTATTGCAGTTACGCAAAGAAATATTTTACACAGACAGAAAACATACCAGAGTGGTGCTTACTGGAGGAGATAGAATGAAAAAACATATTTCGGAAGTAGAGTTATGGCGAAAGGGTTTTACTCCTGACCCTGAATATCAGGGGGATGAACCGCCATACCACAAGGACGATTTCTGCCTCCTTTGTGGCTACGAGTTGGAAGGCGACAGGCTCTACATGGAGATACACGGCTCCAACGGTGCAAGTAACGCTATCAGACAGATTGACTCTGCTCGGCCGTATATCTGTATAGAGTGTGCGGAGCAGTTTGAGGTTAGACCGAAAATGAGACCT
>MHYJ01000025.1:8366-11002 GCA_001828445.1 Planctomycetes bacterium RBG_16_43_13 | reverse complement strand
GTAAATATTCCCTCTACTTGTCTAAATTGTCATAAGGAAGTACAACCGATTGCAATTGATAAATATCTCTATGGTGTTCATAGTTCTGCTGTAGAGAGAGGTAAAACTCAGGCGGCTGTATGTACTGACTGTCATAATAGCCATTCAATCAACCATTCTAAACTCTCGACCTCAAAGGTTTTTCATACAACTGTTCCCCAGACCTGTGGGCAGTGCCACCCAAATGAGTATACAGAATATACAAATAGTGTCCATTGGTCTGCGGTAAGTAAAGGATTTAGGGAAGCACCTGTGTGCATAGATTGCCATGGTGAACACGGAATACGTTCGCCTCGTGACTCATTATCCCCTGTTTGGGCTGGGAATATTACCAAAATGTGTGCATCTTGCCACGATTCAGAAAAGCTTACGTCCAAATTTATGATACCGGCAGATAGAGTAGAATCGTTTAGCGATTCATTCCACGGGTTATCTGGTAGATTGGGTGATGTAAAGGTAGCTAATTGCGCCTCTTGCCACGGAAGTCATAAAATACTACCCTCTTCTGATACGCGTTCACCAATACATCCTAATAATCTAAGTAAAACATGTGGAAAGTGCCATCCCGGTGCAGAAAGCCGCTTCATATCAGGAAAAATCCATTCAACCACACAAAAACCATCACACTGGATAGTAGATATTGTCCGTAAGATTTATATATGGATAATTGCGATTACTATAGGAGGAATGCTATTGCACAATTTACTTGACCTTATCTGCAAAGCTAAAAAGGAAACACCGTATCGCAGAGAAGAAGCCCTTATACCTCGCTTTTCAGTTACTGAACGTATACAACATAGTATCTTAGCTATTTGTTTTATCCTATTAGCAATTAGTGGATTTGCACTAAAATTCCCTGACTCACCTCTCGCTTGGCCATTTCAACTGTTCTCATGTGGTGCAGTTGTAAGACGGTGGGTTCACATAGGTTGCGCAACAGCTTTTATCGGGTTATCCATATACCATCTGTTTTATCTAATGTCCACTTCACGCGGACGTGGGCAATTAAAATTACTTAAACCTCGTTGGCAAGATCTAAGAGATGCGAAAAACGTGATTATTAGATACTTTAACAGTTCTGCCGCCTCTGTTAAACTACCACACTATAGCTATATGGAAAAGACGGAATACTGGGCTTTAATCTGGGGTAGTATAATAATGACAATAACAGGGCTATTGTTATACTTCGTAAATGTTACCCTCTCCAATCTACCACTGTGGGTTACAAACCTTGCTACTACTATACATTTTTGGGAAGCAGTATTAGCAACCTTAGCGATAGCCGTCTGGCATGGTTACTGGGTAGTTTTTGACCCAGAGGTATATCCATTAAACCTAACTTGGCTAACCGGACAATCACATACCGTTAAACGGGAGAGTAAACTATGATAAATAATCAATCTACTACACCTCCTGAAGATAAACTAAAGTTATCCTTTTGGCGTAGAGTATTAAAATTCATTGGAATAGAAACGACTCCAGAACATCGCTGGCATGTTCGCCTCAAGCCAAGGTTCTTTATACTTATCTTAACAGGCATTGTAATTTTTATAATCTCATTAGGAGGGCTTGCTGCATATTCGACAAGCCCCTCCTTCTGTCGTTCCTGTCATATTATGGAACCGTATTATCAGGCATGGGCTAAATCTAAGCATAGTGATGTTGCTTGTGTAGAATGTCATTATCCGCCGGGCGAGACCAAAACAATCCTATGGAAGAAGTTTCAGGCACTATCTCAGGTAGCAAAGTTCATAACAAGGACCTACTCCTCAAAGCCATACGCAGAGATTGAGGACACCTCCTGTCTAAGAAGCGGATGCCATTCCACTCGCTTGTTACAAGGACGTGTAGTAAGTGAAAAAAGCGTGCTTTTCGACCATAAGCCCCATCTCGAAAATGTCCGCTATGGCAGACAACTAAGATGTGTTTCTTGCCACTCACAAATAGTAGTGGGTAAACACATAGAAGTTACGTGGGATACTTGCTATCTCTGTCACCTCAAGGGGCACAAGGAAGGTAGGAATATAGAGCCATTAGGTGGCTGTCAAGGATGCCATCTACTACCATCAAGGACAATTAAGGTAGGAAATATTACATATAACCATAAGGATTTTTTAGGACAGCATAACATTGCTTGTCAGAGCTGTCATCAGGACGTTATACAGGGCGAGGGTGATGTGCCAAAGGAGAGATGCCTCACCTGCCATAATCAGCCAGAAAAAATAGACCGTTATAAGGAGACCGCCTTCATACATGATAACCACGTCACAAAGCACAACACTGCTTGCTTTCATTGCCACAGAGAGATACGTCACGGAGCGTCGGCAGCTGGCACAAAGTCCTTAGCATACGACTGCGCGGTCTGCCATACGGATATGCACGATTTACAACGTAATGTATATCGCGGCATCGGAGCAAAGGGCGTCCCACCTATGCCAAGCCCTATGTATCTTGCAAATGTTGATTGCACTGGTTGTCATATAATGGAGAAAAAGACAACCAACTGGGATTTGAGCCATTCAGAGACATTTACAGGAAACAAAGATGGCTGCACAAACTGCCACGGTAAGGAATATATAGGCGTACTTGACGAGGCG
>MHYJ01000025.1:0-8309 GCA_001828445.1 Planctomycetes bacterium RBG_16_43_13 | reverse complement strand
CAGGCGATTTCTGCGATGTCCAACTACGAGAATATCTCTCCAGAAATTAGCAAGAATGTTGAAGATGTCTTCTATAATCTTAAGTTTGTTGAGCTGTCACACTGTGTTCACAACATCTATTATGCGGCACAAATTCTAAGATACTCAGATAATGTGTTAACTACTATTGCTAAAAATATCAAGATAGACACAGAAGATACCTCCAAACTTCCAATAATCTCTGGCGGCTTTTGTGCCACATTATGTCATAACAAAGTTGGTGTAAAGGTTCCACCTGATAAAGTAACATTCAAGGGAAAAAGTATGCCACATAAGGAGCATGGTGAATTGGGATTAGTTTGCACAACATGCCATACATTTGGTACGCATAAAGATGTTAAACTGAAAAATATAACTCTATGTAAAAGATGTCATAGTGAAGATGACGATTAGAAAGGAGGATGCAATGTTACCAGAAAAAGATGTTAATGAACCATCAGAAGTAACAAGGCGGTCGTTCTTGGATTTAGTCCTCAAAGGCGGAGTAGTCGTGTGGCTCGGGGCAATGGTAGCACCCGCCTTCTCATATCTCTGGCCTGCCCACTCAGGCGGCAGTAAGAAGAGCACCATCTCTGCAGGCACAGCAAAAGACTTTGGCGGAGTAGGCAACTCGAAGATGGTTAAGAACGAAGGAAAGCCAATAATGGTTATAAGAACTGCGGAAGAGGGCTACAAGGCATTCTCCGCTATATGCCCTCACTTAGGGTGTATCGTTAAGTGGGATGCCGCGAGCAAAAGTATTCTCTGCCCCTGTCACGCAGGTGTCTTCAGTATGGATGGGAAGGTAGTATCAGGCCCACCACCAAAACCGTTACCAGAGTATAACGTAGTAGTTTCAGGAGGGGAGGTATTAATAAAGTTATGAGAAAACTTATACAAGTAGTAGATAACTGGCTCGGTGAAAGATTACCAATGACAAGTATAAAGGAGTTTCTACATAAGCAATCATCAAAACCACTACCACCTCATACCTCATGGTTTCACACCTTTGGGAGCTTATCATTATTTCTGATAGCCAACCAGATTATCACAGGTATCCTGCTAATGATATATTATCGCCCAACAGTGGATAATGCCTTCGAAAGTATCAACTTTATAACCACTAAGGCAACTTTTGGTTGGTTAATTCGTGGGCTCCACGCTTGGGGAGCAACGCTTATGATTATTATGGTGCTTCTACATATGGTTAGGACGTTTTTTATGGGCGCATTCAAAAAACCACGTGAAATGACGTGGGTTATTGGCGTATTTCTCTTTGGAATTACCCTAACTTTTGGATTTACAGGATATCTACTACCATGGAATCAACTCTCTTATTGGGCAACCACCGTTGGAACAGAAATAACCGGCTCTATACCAGTAATGGGAGAGTTCGTCAAGCGACTCCTCCTCGGCGGAGATGTAATAGGTGGAGAGACATTGGCAAGATTCTATGTGATGCATGTAATAGTGCTTCCGTGGGTTCTCGTATTCTTAGTTACAATACATATTGTACTTATGAGGGCACAGGGATTAGCTACGCTTGACAGAGTAGGAGAGGAGATAAAGCCAGATGGAAAGAACGGGCTACCATTTTTCCCACATCACGTCCTAAAGGAATTAGTTCTGTTTTGTATATTCTTTGCATTTATGCTAACTCTCATTGTCCTCTGGTCTGTAGAACTTGGAGAGAAGGCAGACCCATTTACCACACCCGCAGGTATAAAACCGGAGTGGTACTTCCTGTCAACATATCAGTTACTCAAATACTTTCCTAAATTAATAGGGTTATTTATCTCTACCATACCTCCCCTGCTACTTCTACTCTGGCCATTTTTAGACCGCACGTCGGAGCGACGGTTTAGTAAGAGACCATTTAGTGTAACACTAGGAATTGCCGCTATAGTTTTAGCTGTGGTTATGGGGGTTTTAGGATACTTTTCTGAACGAGAGATTACATTTTTTGGTAAGAAATACCACATAGACCACTATGGTATTCCACGAGATATAGAAACTACGGTGGAAGGAAAAGATAAGAAGTAAGATTTACATTAGGGAGTTACTTCCCCTCCGCTATCTGTTTCTCCCACTTTATCAGCTCTGTAACTTTAGAGAGTGTGCTATTTCTACGTATTTCCTCACGAAGGCGGTTTTCCTTTTCTAACACATCCATTGCCCTGTTTGCGACCTCTACTGCCTTCTGTTTAGGTATTATAACCAAGCCACTATCATCCCCTACTATCCAGTCGCCAGGGGACACAGTAACACCACTCACCTTTATTGTTACACCCATCTCACCAAAGCCCTTTGGCTCACCAGCCGTTGGAGTGATAAATTTAGCAAACGCCTGAAACCCTATTTGTCTAATAGCATCCACATCCCTAATCGCCCCGTCTATGACAACACCTGCTATCCTTCTTTGTAGACAACTTTCGCTCGCAAGCTCACCCCAGACAGCAGGCATCGCACCACCGGCATCTATAATTATAACATCTCCTTCCTTAGCAAATTCTATTGCCTCAACCGGCTTTGCCCAGTCGCCAGGATATGTCCTTACAGTGAAAGATGGTCCCACAATCCTTGTATTGCTCTGTATAGGGAGAATACCTGGTATATCACCACTTCTGTGCATAGCATCTGATATATTCGGTGTGGAGACCTGTCGCAATATATTTCTAATTTCAGCAGCTCCTCCGCGCTTATATAGAGTAGTAGCAATTTTTGTCTTTGACCTCATAGCAGTTAGGATTGTGCGGGTTGCATCCTCTGCATTAGCAGATTTAGTTATTGCCCCACCGACTATAACTATGTCAGCCCCTGCGGCTACGCACTCGCCTGCTGTCTCAGAGTTTATTCCACCTGCTATGGATATGGGCATTTTCACTGATGCTCGTATCCGTTTAAGTTCTGCAAGGGGGTCAGCAGAACCGCGCATCTGGTCGTCTATCGGGATATGTATACTTAGATGATGTGCGCCCCACTCTTCGCAGAGTTTAGCAAGCACCACAGGGTCAGCAACACCGAGTAAATCTACAATAATATTTAATCCATAGTTTCTACCTGCCTCTATACACTCAAGGATAGTTGACTCAGATGCAGCGCCCATAACGGTGGCGGCGTTTGCACCTGCCTTAGCGGATGCCTCCATCTCAGCCCTGCCTGCGTCCATCGTTTTTAGATCTGCTATTATAAAATGCTTGGGAAATTTCTTCCTCAATGAACGGATTGAATCAAGCCCCTCGCTCTTTATAAGCGGTGTCCCTGCCTCTATCCAAGTAGCACCACCTCGCACCGCCTCCTCAGCACATTTTAGTGCACGCGATAGCTCCAGAAAATCTAATGCTACCTGTAAAATTGGTTGTTCCATAATATGAACCTGACGTTCTACTTTCAGATTTTACAATTGTTTGGACAAATAAACAAGAAGGAAAGTTAGAAATGGATATCAACCTTTAACTATTAACCCTTTGCAGCTCCTGCCAATATCCTATACTACCTACCAAGAGTGAGACGCCTACACCAATAATAATCGCCCCCCGTAGGAGCGGTGAGACGTGTAGAACCATAAGAGTCATCCCCATTCCTATCATAAGCAGTATAAGTAGCCACCACTTGCCGCTATACATTCTGTAGAACGGAACAGGTGTGGTTAACCCAATTATTCTTGTAACCGTTCGTCGGGCCGCTTGCCGTAGGACAAAATATGCCTTTAATAATCCAGCCACTACCGCCACACCTACGATGTATAGCCACTCGGAATTGCCGTTTAATAATACAACACCCCTTATAATAAGCGATGAACCGACAATAACCCAGAATAGTCCTGCATAGATAATTAACTGCTTATGTGTGCATTTCATTGCTTTATTATTACTAACGTTTCCAACCTATATAATACTCCCTGTTTTTAACGAGCAGGATAAAAATTATTCTAAATTGCTGTTGTGCTTTATTCTAATCCAGTGCAAAAACAAATCTTTTGCTCCTATTGGAATGATATTACTTCTGGGCTCTTTGAAGGTGCTAATGAGTAAGACACTCGACACTAAACGTAGTATACCAGAACCAAATATTATAATTTGTAGTGATGATAGCAGGTCTATTCTGTTACCCAGTAATGATACGGATGAAGGAAGTTTATCAGCTAAAAGTCCCCCCACTATAGCACCTACAAATACGCCGTAGCCATTCAGGAGATTGTAATAGGCACTACACCTCGCTCGCTTCTGTGGAGTAACAGAATCAAAGAGGAAATTACCCGTCGCCAACTCGAAGCCCGACCAAACAATGCCGCTATACGCCTCAGCGATAAGAACACACCATATTGACGGATATATTAACCATACAAATGGGACAATAGAGACACCTATACCAGTAAACTTTATAATCATCTTATTACCTATCCTATCACTCAATTTACCCCAGTATGGCATAGCGACAGCCCTTGTTATCTCAGCCACTATTGTTACTACCACAAACTCTATGTATGAGAATTTGAGGTCTCTCATCATATATATAGCAAAGTATGGACCAGCTGTGCAGGCACACATTCTTATAATAGCTGTGTAGAACGTAAATCTTGCAAAGTTAGAGTCCGGATATCTGCGTATAAAGTCCCATAAACTGAAACGGTCTTTCTCCTGAACTATATACGGTGGTTCATATATAGAGTTGATATACACTACAGACACCGTTCTTGCCAGAAACGCTACAGCAAATATGGATAGGAAACCTAAATACTCATATCCTGCTAATTTCCATATATCTAATATATAACCAGCAATAAAAAATGTAGGTAGCGATATAACAATCGTCAGCATACTTCGCCTACCGAAGTATTTACCTCTCTCATCTGCAGGAACTAAATCACCAAGCATACTTAGATATGGTGGAACACTAAAATTAAAGGCAGATACATATACTATCATAGATACGAGCAGAACGTATATAGCTACACCAGATGGCAGAAATACGCTCAAACACATAGGCAACCACACAATGCCTTGTAAGGAGGCACTTACTACGGATATGAGTTTTCTTTTCTTCAATCTATCCACTACTTCCACAGAGAGCGCGTTGCAGGATGTTCCTATCAACTGCGGTAAGGCAGTTATTAGACCAATCTGTGTATTAGTGGCTTTAAGAAACAGGGCAAACAACTGAACAAACGCCTCGCCGAAATGAACCATTATGGAGTAGAATACCCCGTCTTTGGTAGCATTGGATAAACTTTTTCTTATTGTTGAGGTATCTACTATCTGGCTTTTGCCAACTGCCAGTTCCCGATTCACGCCCGCGGCCTCTACCTTGTCATCTCTACTATACATAAACGTTAAATATTACCATAAAGACAATCTAATTCAATATACGACTGCAACAATTCTATAACTGGGAACGAATGTTATTTGCCAGATATTATCCAATTAAAAACTTGTTGAACTTTAGAGAATATAACTATCTAATACCATATTAAGTTAGGAGGAACTGCGAGATGGCTAAATATCTTCCACTGGTGGTCTTATCTATCCTTTTAGTAAGTGGCTGTGCAGGAGCAGGTGGCTCTACCAATTTTGTTAGTAAAGATGCCTTATTAGTAGATGATTTCGAGGGAGGTTTAGAGAAATGGGATAAGATGGCTACCGATAGCATCATAGGAGATTTCTCAACTACTAATGATGCGAAGGATGGCAAAGGTGCACTACATATAAGTTTTACAGAGAGAAAGAAAAAAGGCGGCTGGTTCACCGTATTGGCAAAGATAGACACGTGGCCAGAAGGGGCAAATCAAATCTCGTTCTGGGCAAAGGGAGAAAAGCCAACCAATGCCAAGGTGTATATAAATTTAGGGGCATGGCCTGACATGAAGGGTTTTGCATCAGTATTTAACATAGAAACTGAATGGAACAAATATACTATACCACTAAGTAAATTCAAATTCGACTGGGGAATGGGAGACAACAAAACATTAGATATAAGTAAAATAAACGGCGTAGGATTTGAACCTAAGGATATACCGGCAACGTTCCTGATTGACAATATCCAAATAGAAAATAGTCGTAATTAGTAGTGTTTTAAGGAGTATCGCATACGAGAAAACTACTGGTAATACTTCTGGTGGCATCTCTACTACCTAATATATCGCTCCCAGATGATGATAAAACAATCAAGGAATATGAGAAGAAACTCTCGAGCATCAAATCTGACGACGTCGAGGGGCATTATAAACTTGGGCTTTGGTGTGAGGGGAAGAAACTCGACGACCTTGCTAAAAAAGAATTTGAGAGGGCAATATCAATAAATCTCAATCATAAAGGAGCAAGAGAAAAGCTTGGCTATATAAATAAAAACGGCAAATGGGTGCCGAAGGACTATGATAAATTCGTAAAAGCAGCAAAAGATGGTATACACATACCAGATGATAGCAAGTTAGATGCAGTGGCATCCTCAACAAATGCAAAGGAGGCAATAGAGTGGATAAAGAATAGAGAAAACTGGACAACAGTTCTCTTGCATCTATACGATAAACTGGGGCTATTTTTTGAAGATTTAGATGTCAAAATTAGTGTTTCCTCTGCCAATAAAGGGGGCTGGGGCGGCCAAGGAGGCGGGGTAAAAGGTAAGGGGTCGCTTGAGATTTGGCTTGGTAGTTCAGGGAATAACACTATTGATGGCTTAAGGCACAGCATTATTCACGAGATGACCCATGTCTATTTCTCAGGGTTTGGTCCTTCTTGGATGAATGAGGGGTTGGCAAAATACGTCGAAGATAGCCCTGATGGAATAATGTATTTCATATTGACAAAGACAGAACCAAAAAAGGCAGGTGAGGCATACCCTCACTATGAGGCAAACTACGGTAGAGGATACCTATTCTGGACGTATATCAATCAACAGTTTGGGGCTCAAACAGTCAAGGATTTTGCGAAAAATAGGGTAAATGGAAGCGACTACAAAGAGGCAATTCAAAAAGCAACATCAGTGGAGTGGGAAAAACTAATCAATGATGAATTAGAGTGGACAAAAAGCAACTGGAAAAACGTTGCTAAAAAGAATGGGATGCCCGTAAAGTAGCCCTACCCCTATACCAAACTATAAAATCTTATTTGCTATCTCTCCTATTCTGCGTATATAATCCTCCATTAACTATAATGAACGAGAAGGAATTAATACGAGATTGTATCAAAGGAAGTAAAATAGCATGGAATACATTCGCAGAGCGATACTCTAACTTCATTTACCACGTAATATTAGACACCTTAAATTCCCAATTGATAACGTATATCAAAGCGGATTTAGAGGACATATTTGGTGATGTGCTATACGCACTGGTAAAAAATGACTTTAGGTTGCTCAGGCAATATGACTCACAATACAGCTTCACAAACTGGCTCGGTATGATTACCCGTGCCAAGAGTATCGACTATTTCAGGAAAAAAGGAGCGTCGCATACAGTCCCATTCTATAAATATGGTGATGAAGAAGACAGACAAGACGAACCTGCTGGCACCGCCCTATTCACAGAACAGAAAACATTATCTCCCTCCTCCAACACTGAAAAGGCGGAGCTTGTATCTATAATAAGAGCCGTGTTAAAAGACATATCCGCTAAGGATAGGATGGTAATAAAGCTCTTCTTTTATGAGGATAAAAAATATCGAGAAATAGCACAGATGCTGAATATGACAACAGGTATAGTGGCATCTATCATATATAGGGCAAAGGAGAAAGTAGCGGAACGCTTGAAAGAACTCGGTATAGATAGCAGGATAGTAAATGAGGGGTAGTAACAATATTGTAATAATTTGGTGCTACGAATCGAATAGTATAACGAGGTTATTCTTATGAAGTGTATTGAAACAGAAAAACTATCGCAGTTTTTGGATGGAGAGTTGGACGCTGAAGAGGCAAAAACAGCTACAGGGCACATAGATACCTGCAATAACTGTAAAACCATCATCTCTCATCTTGAATATGTCTCACAGAACATACGAAACATATCTATAGATGAACAGCCACACGGCCAATGCCCTGATGTGGAATTAATACAACATTATGCTTGCAGAGAATTATCGCAAGCAGAATGCAGTAATGTAGAGGAGCATATCTCATTATGTAATAAATGCCTGAATATACTCTCCGTAATTTTCGCCCCTACAAGTGAAATATATGAAAAAAACTCACAAGGTGTCGATAGAGACCTTGTTTACAAGGCGAAGGTTCTGATATCAACCTCTATAAAGCCGATACAACCATACCGCTTTAGCAGACAATACCTTAAGCCATTACTGACG
>MHYJ01000024.1:2539-10043 GCA_001828445.1 Planctomycetes bacterium RBG_16_43_13 | reverse complement strand
GGAGATGGCGCAAGGAGCGCCGCAGGGTTCTGCCGTCAGCATCCTCTGTCTTTCGCTATCTTTCTGCATTTCACGATAAGGTGCAGGATGAGCAGTGGATTATAGAGACAATAGGTCTTACTGTAATGGATATCCCATAATTTTACACAATTATTACAAACAGTGGTCAAAAAAAGAGTTGATATTTATATCCGCCTTGGGTATTATTAGTCTAATTTCATGACAAACGACATTATATTAACAGGAGGAAAAGTCTTCAGAGTATTCCGGTAGAGTCTTAACCCAGCAGCTTTTGAATCCTTTCAGCATTTCATTGCGGGATAGTCGTATATCCCATGCGGGGCTCAACCAGTACCCTGAGACAACCTCCCTTAGAAAATAAATAGAGAATCTATGCAACCGGATAATCAAATCGTTCTCCTGGATAAGATTGCCGCGCTCAATGAAGCCCGGGATTATCTCTGGAATATACTGGAGAATACGGCAGATATGATATTCACATCTGATACAGGAGGGGTGATTAAAGAGTGCAACCGGGCCGGAAAGACCCTGCTGGGTTATGAAAAGGAAGATCTGGTCGGTTCCCCCCTTCTGAAATTCTGGGTTGAAGAGGATAATTACAAGATGGTTATGGAGTGGGTAATGACACGGGGTAGTGTCTCTGTATCCAATTATGAGACACGTTTCAGACGAAAGGATGGGAGTGAGGTGGATGTAAGCCTCACACTCTCCCAGATGAAGAATGCCACAGGTGAGATCACAGGGAGCGTCGGGACATGCCGCGACATCACAGAAAAGAAGAAATTTCAGAATCAACTAAAGGCAGTCAAGGAGGAGCTGGAGAATTTTGTTTATACCATCTCCCATGATCTGAAGTCACCTATTGTATCTATAGAAGGGTATGTCTCGATGCTCCTGGAGAAATACAGCAATGGTATGGATGAAAACGGATTACACTATCTTAACAGAATCGAATGGAACGTTCAGAAGATGGGGAAACTCCTCAATTCACTTCTGGAGATATCAAGGATAGGGAGGGTCATTGGGCAAAAAAGAGAGGTAATGGTAAGGGATATAATAGATCAGGTCTTAAAGGCCCAACAGGTAAATATAGACAGAAGGGGTGTCACTATAGAGATTCAGGATGGTCTGCCCGCCATCACCTGCGACCAGCAGAGGCTTTATCAGGTCTTCTCAAACCTGACCGGCAACGCAATTAAATTTATTGGGGATCAACCAAACCCCCTTGTCAGGATAGGATACAGGGAGGCCGGGGATATGCACGAATTCTTTATAAAGGATAATGGCATTGGCATTGATCCGAAATATCATGAAAAGATCTTCGGCATATTTCAGCGGCTGGAAGATGTGAAAAATGTGGAGGGGACCGGTGTGGGCCTGACGATAGCCAAACGGATTATCGAACATCACGGTGGCAGAATATGGGTCGAATCAGAAGCAGGGAAAGGGGCCACCTTCTATTTTACAATCCCAAACAGGAAAGGCAGGTGACCAGTCATGGAAAACAATCAAATCTGCGATAGCCACAATAATGGATATACCAACGGATATACCAGTCACCGGAAAGAAGTAAGCATACTCCTTGTAGAGGATGACCCCGATCATGTTGAATTGACGATGAATGCATTGAAGGAGAATGGTATCGGCAGTATGATTCATGTGGCCGGCGACGGAGAGGAGGCTCTCCAATATATCTATGACAATGACTCTGCAAGACCTGACCTCATCCTTCTGGACATAAGACTCCCCAGGATTGATGGATTTGAGGTCTTAAAAAGGATCAAGGCAGATCCTGACCTGCAGACCATACCGGTGGTGCTTCTTACCACATCATCGGAAGATGGCGATGTGATTCAGGGTTATAAATATGGGGCCAATAGTTATGTGACAAAGCCTGTCAGGTTTAAAGATTATGTTGAAAAGATAAAGAATATAAAATCCTATTGGATATTTACTAATACCTTGCCAGTTTCATAATGGGTTGATGGAGAATATGATTACGAGTGAATTAAGAAAGGTACTGCTGGTAGAGGATGATGAGGACCACGCCGACTTGACGGTCTCTATGCTTCAGGACCTCAAGAGGAAGGATGACTACCGGTTTTTAATAGACGTAGTCCATACAGGGGAGGAGTGTCTGCGGGCCGTTTCAGACAATTCCTACAATGCCATCTTGTTGGACTACTCCCTCCCCCGGATGAGTGGTGTAGAGGTGTTAGAGGGCATCAAGGGGATGGGAATCACTATCCCGGTTGTCATCGTTACAGGCTTTGGAGATGAAAAGGTCGCTGTAAAGGCCATGAAAGAAGGGGCCTATGACTATATTGTAAAGGAGCACGGTTATCTCAGGGGTCTTCCGAATGTCCTCAGCAGGGTGATTAACCAGTTTGAGCAGGTTCAGGAGAAGAGGCGCCTCGAGGAGAAACTGGAAGAATATCAGATTGAATTGGAGATGTCGAAGAGACTGGCTTGTATCGGGGAGATGGCAGCCCGAATCGCCCACGAGATAAAAAATCCACTGTCGAGAATAAGGATGGGGATGGACTGTATCAAAGAACATTTTAATAATGATCCTTCCAGAAAGAAGGTCGTAGAGGGGATATTAAACGGGGTGGAGACACTCAATACAATAGCGACGGAGATGTTGAACTATGCAAAACCCCTGTCCCTTGACTTTCAGAATCTTGACATCAATGAGGTCTTAGACTGCAGCCTTTTTGCCCTGAGTGAACGGGTCAAGGGGGAGGGGGTTACTGTAAAAAAGAGGTTCGATCGCAAACTCAGCAGGATCCGGATGGATGGGGTCAGAATGAAGGAGGTCTTCGTCAATCTGATCATGAATGCCCTGGATTCGATGCCGGAGGGTGGGGTCCTTTCGATAAAGACCTTTAAAACGAGGGAAGAGGGGGTAGAACATATCGCCGTAAGTTTTACAGACAGTGGCCGTGGTATTGATGAAAGGCACATGGATAAGATATTTAACCCTTTCTATACCACGAAAGAACGGGGGACAGGCCTGGGCCTCGCCACTGTCAGGAAGATCGTGGAGCTTCACAGGGGGAGGGTCTCTGTGACAAGCCAGAAGGGGAAGGGGGCTTCATTTACGGTAAGACTGCCCCGGTCCTAAGGATCCATTGACCTCTCTTTTGTATAAGGGGAACTAATGTCAAAGAAAATCCTGGTTACCGACGATGAGGAGCTGTTTCTCAGCCAGCTTGAACATACGTTAAGTTCCGCCTACTACAATGTTATTCTGGCCAGGAACGGCGCGGACGCGCTATCAAAAATTGCATCAGAGAATGTTGACCTTGTCATCTCAGATTTCAAGATGCCTGTCATGGATGGTCTCGAACTTCTCCATCATATCAGAGAAAGATACTATCACATCCCTGTTATCATAATGACGGCCTACGGGACGATAGACCTTGCCGTCTCTACCATGAAGGAGGGGGCGACAGATTTTCTGATAAAACCCTTTTCCGCTGAACATCTTAACTTTGTAGTTGGGAGGATATTCAATCACCAGAGGGTCCTCGAAGAGAACCGGATGCTCAAGAAGCGGATAGAGGAGCGTTACAGTTTATCCAATATCATTGGCAAGAACCATAAGATGCAGAGGATCTACGAAACGGTCTCAATTGTCGCGCCTACTGATGCCACGGTACTGATCACAGGGGAGACAGGGACGGGGAAAGACCTGCTGACCCAGGCCGTCCACGCGAACAGCCACAGGAAGGACAAGCCTTTTGTGAAGGTAGATTGCGGCTCCCTATCGGAGTCGCTCCTCGAGAGCGAACTCTTCGGCCATGAAAAGGGGTCATTTACTAACGCCTATAAACAACGGATAGGCCGCTTTGAATACGCCAACGGCGGAACAGTATTTCTCGACGAAATCGGCGAACTCACCACATCCCTTCAGGTAAAACTACTCAGGGTACTTGAGGAGAAGAGGTTTGAACGGGTTGGGAGCAACCGTACAATCGAAGTGGATGTTCGGATTATTGCAGCCACTAATCGTGATTTAAAGGAAGATCTCAGGCAGGGAAAATTCCGCAGGGACCTCTTCTATAGATTGAATGTCATTCATATAGAGGTGCCGCCTCTCCGGGAGAGGGTCAATGACATACCTTTGCTTATAGATCATTTTGTAAGATTCTTTAATACAAAATTAGGGAAGAGCATCAAGGGGGTCTCGCCCTTTGCCCTCAAGGCAATGATGGATTATTCCTGGCCGGGCAATGTCCGGGAGCTTGAGAATGTTTTGGAAAAGGCTATTATCCTTCAGAAAGGTGACATGCTTGAGACCATCGAACACCCTGATATCGAAGATACTTGTGGGAGAGAAAATGGACAGTCCAACTATCATCTCCCTTTCCGGGAGGCAAGAAATAAGGTCATAGAGGAGTTTGAGAGAGGTTACATTTCCAATCTTCTCGAGATGTCAGAGGGGAATATCTCCATGGCATCGAGGAATGCCGGTATAGATTATAAGACCTTTTATGAAAAGATAAGACATCTCAACATTGACCCCAGCGAATACAAAAGGCCTGCCTGAAAATTATGGCCTTTTCCCCATAATCACACTTAAAACCCATAATCTCATGTTTACTATTATATTTCAATAGGTTATAACGACATATATTTCCGTAGTTCTTTCCTGATTATGGTGATAACACCACACATCTTTCCCTAAAAGGTAGTCTGATAGTTATCCTGCAATGTTAATTATGTCTTATATATCAACATGTTATGACAATCAAGATAGTGTAGTCCCATTCAGGCAAGGGAATTGCTCTATTAAAAGGTAAAGAGTAGAAGAAATTAAGAAAAGGTCAGGTGGCGAAGTCCGCTAAGCCCTAACCACCTGACCCTCTTGCACCTTTCAGAAAGAGAGGAACCCTTTCTGAGCATGGCCGCACTTTTTTTATAGACCATTTTATGGAAATTGTCAAAGAGAAAGCTGTATAGGGGTCATCATGGAAAGGGTTAAAGAAAAGAGGAAGAGTTCATCCAGGATCAAGAGCGGATTAAAAGAGCGGGAGGAGTGGGATGATATTGTGAATAGTCTGTTCCAGCAGATCAGATGCTCGGTTGTCTCCATAGGAGGATACACATCTATCCTGTCTGATCAATATTCACAGAAGATGGACAGGAAGATGAAACATTACATAAGGCGCATTATGAAGAATCTGGAGAAGGTGGATCATGGCCTCAGGGTGCTTCATGAGTGCCTTAATAACAGGGGAGGAAACGATGAAGGAGACAATAACAAGAGACTGTGAATGTTGGGAGCACACTGCTTCGCTGAATTTCATCGGCGAAGGGGTCCCCAAAGAGGCCATCCGCCATATCTACTGCCCCGTGTGCAGTGAAGGGATAAGAAAGGATGAGGGGTGCATGACAGAGGAAAGGGGATGGCTAATCGAATACGATCCAAAGCTTATAAAACCAGCCTCAACAACTGTCTATCTTGCTCAGGATGGCAAGACACCGGCTTCCTTCCTGATTTATATGGACACAGGCAGGCTGTAACTCATCATCTCAGTGAAGTCCGCTAAGCCTTAGCTGAGAGGATGTTTAGATAAGAAAGAGAGGAACCCATGCCAGGGGCATACAGGTTATTCCTATGTCTGCTTATCTTGGTTTCTGTGTTTTCAGGAAACGTCACCATTGGTAATGCAGCAACGCAATCAACCTTCCCGATTTTTGATGAGGAGGACCCCTCGGCATTTACGGGAGGTTGGGGATGGGATGGTTTCGATGCCTCCAGTACCTCAGCCACGTCCTATTCCGGCACATACTCATATGCTGTGACGATTCCGAACGGCCGGACGAATTCAAGTGAGGGTTGGACCGGGCCCCTGCCTAATACCACAGGTGCGAATCGTTTGGTGTTTGCCTACAGGAAGAGTAATCCCAATTCGTCTATGTTGTTGTATTTCTTTGTTAATGGTTACTGGCATCTGGTAGCAGAACAGGGTATAGGGATTGATTATCAGGGGTGGACGATTCCGAAGTCATCGGACACCCTCTGGCATGAGGTGGTCATTGATCTTTCCACAGAGACACAGGGTTATAACGGAGATCCTGATGTATCCCCTACCGGGCAGTTGGGTAACTTTGAGATTGCAGTTTACAATCAGACCCCAGGCGATACCATCTACTTTGACAGTATCCGGTTTGAGACAATAGTAGATACTGTTCAGCCATCGGTGAACCTGACAACTCCAACAGGTGGTGCTACTGTGAGTGGCGTTGTCACTATTTCGGCTACTGCGACAGATAATGTGGGAGTGAGCTATGTGAAGTTTTATGTAAACGGGGTACTTGCCTTTACCGATACCGCATCCCCTTATAACTGGACATGGGACACAACTATAGACAGCGATGGTGTTTATGCCCTGCAGGCCAGGGCGTATGATGCAGTCGGAAATTTGGGCAGCAGCTCCATCGTGAATGTTTTGGTAAACAATGGTTTTGTTATTGGCCAGTCATTCCTGGTCTACGATGAGCAGGACCCATTGGCATTTACAGGCGGGTGGGGATGGGATGGTTTCCAGGCATCCCGCAGTTCAGCCACGGCCTATACTGGCGCCTACTCCTATGCAGTGATGATTCCAAGTGGGAGGACTAATGCAAGTGAGGGGTGGACGGGGCCCCTGCCTGATACCACAGGTGCTAATCGTTTGGTGTTTGCCTACAGGAAGAGTAACCCCAATTCGTCTGTGATGTTATATTTCTTTGTTAATGGTTACTGGCATCTGGTGGTGGAAGAGGGTATAGGGCTTGATTATCAGGGTTGGAAGATTTCGAGGGTAACGGATACCTTCTGGCATGAGGTGGTCATTGACCTTTCCACAGAGATCCAGGGTTACAACGGAGATCCTGATGTATTCCCTACGGGGCAGTTGGGTAACTTTCAGATTGCAATCTACAGTCAGACCCCAGGAGATACCATCTACTTTGACAGTATCCGGTTTGATACCCTGACGGATATTGCCCCTCCCGTAGTGAGCCTGACGACTCCAAGTGATGGTGGAACCGTAAGTGGTGCTGTTGCTGTTGCGGCCACTGCGACAGACAACGTGGGAGTGAGCCGTGTGGAGTTTTATTTAGATGGCGTGCTTACGCTGACTGATACAACATCACCCTACAGCTGGTCGTGGGATACTGTCAATACCTCAAATAGTTACCACACCCTGCTGGCAAAGGCTTATGATGCCGCAGGCAATGTTGGTAGCAGCGCCACTGTAAGTGCGAACGTGAACAATCCGGATATCACGCCACCAACGGCACCTTCTAACGTAACGGCCACCATAATTAGCGGCAGTGAAGTAAAACTTGCATGGACCGCCTCTACTGACAATATGGGTGTCACGGGTTATCAGGTAGAGCGCTGTCAGGAGACCGGCTGCAGTAATTTCATGCAGGTGGGTACATCCACCGGCACTACATACAATGACACAGGGCTAATGAACGGGAT
>MHYJ01000024.1:0-2525 GCA_001828445.1 Planctomycetes bacterium RBG_16_43_13 | reverse complement strand
GTGTGAAGGCAAGTGATGCTGCAGGCAATTTAAGCCCATATTCAAACACCACCACCCTCATACTCGACACTACCCCCCCTCTGGTGAGTCTGACAGCGCCACCAAATGGCATGACAGTAAGTGGGACTGTGACGGTTACGGGTGATGCCACAGATAACGTTGGAGTGAGCCATGTGAAGTTTTATGTAAACGGGGCCCTTGCCTTTACCGATACTGCATCCCCTTACAACTGGACATGGGATACAACTATAGGCAGCGATGGTTTTTATACCCTGCAGGCAAAGGCATATGATGCAGTAGGCAATGCAGGCAGCAGTGCCTTAGTAACTGTTTCAGTGAGCAACGGGTTAATAGTCAGTCAGTCATTCTGGATCTATGATGAGCAGGATCCATCGGAATTTACAGGAGGTTGGGGATGGGATGGTTTCCAGGCATCCCGTACCTCAGCCACGGCCTATTCCGGCACCTACTCCTATGCAGTGACGATTCCCAGTGGTCGGACGGATTCAAGTGAGGGGTGGACCGGGCCCTTGCCGAATAACACAGGGGCGAATCGTTTTGTGTTTGCCTACAGGAAGACAGACCCCCAGTCAACGATGGTACTTTTCTTTTTCGTCAACGGCTACTGGCATGAGGTGATTGAGGATACAGCATCTCTCTACTCCCAGGGATGGAAAATACCTGTGGCAGGGGATACAGACTGGCACGAGGTGGTCATTGACCTGAGCGCCGAGCAAACGCAAGGGACAAACGGGGAGCCGGTGGTCTCCCCTGTGGGACAACTGACTGATTTTGAGATTGCCGTCTTCAATAATGTGTCCGGCCAGACCATCTATTATGATGCCGTCCGGTTTGAGAACCTGACGGATATTGCTGACATTCCTGAAGTGAGCCTGACGGCTCCAACTGAAGGCGCAACCGTGAGTGGTGTAGTCCCTGTTTTGGCCACTGCGACAGACAACGTGGGAGTGAGCCGTGTGGAGTTTTATGTAAACGGTGCCCTTGCCTTTACCGATACCGCATCCCCTTACAACTGGACATGGGACACAACTATAGGCGGCGATGGCGTTTATACCCTGCAGGCCAGGGCGTATGATACAGCCGGAAATGTGGGCAGCAGCACCATCGTGAATGTGTTGGTAAATAATGGTTTTGTTATTGGTCAGTCATTCTGGGTCTATGATGAGCAGGACCCATCGGCATTTACAGGGGGATGGGGATGGGATGGCTTCCAGGCATCCCGCAGTTCAGCCACCTCATTCTCAGGCACATACTCCTATGCTGTGACAATTCCCGGTGGGCAGACGAATTCAAGCGAGGGTTGGACTGGGCCCCTGCCTGACACCACCGGTGCGAATCGACTGGTGTTTGCCTACCGTAAGAGTAATCCTGACTCATATATGATGTTATATTTTTATGTCAATGGTTACTGGCATAAGGTGGCGGAACAGGGTATAGGACTTGATTATCAGGGGTGGACGATTCCGAAAACATCGGACACCCACTGGCACGAGGTGGTTATTGACCTTTCCACAGAGATCCAGGGTTATAACGGAGACCCTGATGTAGCACCTACTGGGCAGTTGGGTAACTTTGAGATTGCAGTTTACAATCAAACCCCAGGGGATACCATCTACTTTGACAGTATCCGGTTTGAGACACTAACGGATATTGCTTCGCCCACGGTGAGTCTGACGGCTCCAACTGATGGCGCAACCGTCAGTGGTGTAGTCACTGTTGCGGCCGATACGACAGATAACGTGGGAGTTAGTCGTGTGGAGTTTTATTTAGATGGTGTACTTACCCTGACTGATACAATCTCACCCTACAGTTGGTCATGGGATACAATCTATACTACTTATGGTTCCCACACTCTATTGGCAAAGGCTTATGATGCGGCAGGCAATGAAGGCAGCAGCGCCCAGGTCCAGGTGAATGCGAACGTGAACAATCCGGACATCACGCCGCCAACCGCACCGTCTAATTTGACGGCGACAATGATTAGCGGCAATGAAGCAAAAATTGCATGGACCGCCTCGACTGACAATATAGGCGTCATGGATTATCAGGTGGAGCGCTGTCAGGAGACTGGCTGCAGCAATTTCATGCAAGTGGCTACATCCATCGAAACCACTTACAATGACACAGGGCTAATGAGCAACACCAGTTACAGCTACCGTGTGAAGGCAACCGATGCCGCAGGCAATTTCAGCCCATATTCAAACACCGCCACCCTCATACTCGACACTACCCCCCCTCTGGTGAGTCTGACAGCGCCGCTAAATGGTGTGACAATAAGTGGGTCTGTGACAGTTACGGGCGATGCCACAGATAACGTTGGAGTGAGCCATGTGGAGTTTTATGTCAACGGTAGTTACACTTTTACTGATACAACATCCCCTTATAACTGGACATGGGACACAGCTAATGGCAGCGATGGTGTGTATGCCCTGCAGGCCAGGGCGTATGATACCACAGGCAATATGGGCAGTAGTACCGCAGTAACTGTTATTGTGAACAACGGG
>MHYJ01000023.1:2721-5331 GCA_001828445.1 Planctomycetes bacterium RBG_16_43_13 | reverse complement strand
GAAAAATTCAGGTAGGTGCCTCACCCACAGCATTAGGAGATGATGCCATAAGGACTGTCGATCTGAATATAATAATATTAAAAGATAAAGGAACACCTATAACGACTGAATCGGCTATACGCAATAGGGTTCTCCTCGCTAATGAGCGGTGGGCACAAGCAGGAATAAGGTTCTCTATTTCTAAGATATCAGTTGCTGAACCTACCTCAGGCACGATATTAATATCCGGCATAGCAGATGGCACAAATGCTAATGGAAAAGGGTATATCGGGTTCTTCCTAAATAATATAGAGGTAAAGACGTTTACAGGATTTGGGGACACACCTACTATTACGGCAGGTAAACTGATTGGAGAACTACCCAAAGGATTTAATGGTAAGATATTAGGACCTATAACAAAAGGTAGCGCAAATAACATAGCCGTATCTATTTATAGCGAGGATAATATCCCCATACGCATAAGAGCTGAAAATAAACAGACAGATATGAGGCAATATCTGAAATTGGGAGAAGTAAACTTAGCAGATGGAGTAGCCGTTACTATCATACCTACTGAGTTATCGTTAGAGGAGTTCGCTCTATCCACGCTAAAAGACAGTGACCCGACTACTGTAGATATTATCATAGCAAACGAGCTAAAAAGCCCTAATGGCGATATTTTAGCAAAAGCATATCCTTATGGTTGGTATGTAGAACAAATGGAAAACACTGTTCTGCTATCAGCCGATGTATCAGATGCCAGCGGCGATTATCCGTTTTCACTTGCAAAGGCACTTGGGCACATATTATTCAGGTCGATATACACCTCCTCTAATCCACAGAGTATTATGTATAGTATCAGTAGCAAAGAGAATAAGATAGGAGTTGATAAACGCTTGACATTAGAAGAGAGCAAGAATATAAGGCAGGGTTTTTCCCTTATAGACGATAAGGTAAATATCCTGAAGCGTAAATGATTACACGATTTGAGTAAATATACTTAATTAGTAACATCTTCTTTGTCGATAAACTAAATTGGTGTATAATATCCTTATAAGAATAAGAGAACTATGAAAACACTTGACATACTTACTATCGTTGGCTTTGTATTGGTGGTGGTGGTTTTCCTCGGCGCTTTGCTTATAGAACATTCTTCACCCAGAGAAATGTGGGATGTAGCTGGTTTTCTGATGGCATTCGGCGGCGCCAGTGCAGGACTAATCGCCCAATTTACAAAAGATGACTTAAAAAATGTATTCAAAATCCTAAAGAAGGTGTTCGTAGCTGAGATAATAGATATGAATCGGCTAATACAAGATATGGTCAGATACGCCACCATAGCCAGAAAAGAAGGTATAATGGCTATAGAGCGGGAAACTTCTACTGTTGAGGACCCATTCCTGCGACGGGCACTCCAGCTCGCCGTAGATGGCACCAGCCCTGACCTGATAGACCAGATGCTTACTACGGAACTACACAATATAGAAGAACGTCATAATAACGGCAAAGCAATCTTTGATACTATGGCTACGTTCTGTCCTGCTTTCGGTATGTTGGGCACTATATTGGGATTAGTCCTTGTATTAAAAAATCTTGATGACCCCAAGTCACTTGGTCCAAAAATGGCGGTAGCACTTCTTACCACCTTCTATGGCGTCCTTGGCTGTTATGCCATATTCACACCAATAGCAAAAAAATTAGAGAAGAGGCATAAAGAGGAGGCACTTGCAAAGAAGCTGATAATAAGGGGAATTATGTCCATACAGGCGGGCGACGGCCCCAGAATAGTGGAGTCAAAATTGCAGGTCTTTCTACGTCAAGAAGCAAAATAAACATGCGCAATTGGTATTTTGAGTTTTTCGTGATATAATATCTTTAAGCGATATAAAGGAAGAGGAAAAATGTCAGAAGGCGGAGGCGGTGATGAAAGTACAACCAGATGGCTCGTCTCATACTCGGACTTTATGATGCAGTTGGTCTGCCTATTTATACTACTCTACTCTGTATCGGCTGTAGATGAGAAGAAACTCTCCGCTGTCGCTGAGGGGCGACGTGAACAGTTAGGTTTATATGAACTAAAAAATAAAACACCTCCACCACAGGGAGTATATAATCCTCCTACAACAAGATTCAATTTTGAGATGATTATCCAAATTGGAAACCCAAAATTAGCCAAAAAGATGAAGTTACAGAATATAGATAAGGGCGTGAGGATATTTTTTGACGATACAATATTCTTCGAGGAAGGAAAGGCAGATATATTACCTGAAGGAAAAGAGGCGATAACCGGGGTTAGGAGAATATTAGAGCAGTTCACTAATGACGTCGAGGTTGTAGGTCATACTTCCTCCAATAGAGAGGACAGTTTAAATGGCGACCAGTGGATGCTATCAGCCCTCCGCGCCAGAAATGCCGCGGGCATACTAATCGGTAGCGAGGATAACATAATAGTCCGCCCATCAAGAATAACCGTAGAGGGTAGAGCCGCCTATGAACACGTTAAAGACGAATCAAATCCGGAAACCCAACTCGAGGCACGTAGAACAAACAGACGTATCGAAATAGTCATATTGGGGATAAAGGACATATCAAAATAGCCATTTACGGTTTAGAACGTCCTAAATAATACCC
>MHYJ01000023.1:769-2637 GCA_001828445.1 Planctomycetes bacterium RBG_16_43_13 | reverse complement strand
AGAAACTACCTTTTTGAGACCACCTTTTCTAATGTTTGCTCTAAATCCACAGCCCGCTGCGGTAATTTGGCACCAGAAAGTAGGCATTTGACGGTATTAGCAACCCCTTTTGCGTCTAATCCCAAAACATCAATGAGTTGATTGCGTTCACCGTGTTCGATAAACTTGTCTGGAACAGCCAAAATCTTCACTCGCTGTAAATCGCCCTGCAACTTGGACACCGTCTCCAACACCGCAGAGCCGAAACCTCCAACCAATGCGTGCTCCTCAAGGGTTACAATAAATGAATATTTCTGAACCAATGCCGCAATGATATCCTCATCAAACGGCTTTGCAAATCGTGCATTTACTACCCCTACGGATACACTCTCTGCCTTCAGAAGTTCAGCCGCCTTTAGAGCAATCTCTACCATAGCACCATAAGCAACTATGGCAACGTCTCTCCCTTCCAGAAGCATCTCTGCCCTGCCTACTTCAAGCGGGTTATCCTTAAACACGTATTTAGTAAAGTCCGGTATATTGGCTCTCGGATACCGTATAGCCGATGGCTGTTTTAGTGTGAGGGAAAATTCGAGCATCTTATCAAGTTCTGCCCCATCCTTCGGTGCCATCAAAACTATATTTGGTAAGGTGCGTAAGTAAGCAATATCAAATAAGCCGTTGTGTGTAGGTCCGTCCGCACCTGCTATTCCTGCCCTGTCGAGTGCAAATACTACAGGCAGGTTTTGGAGACATACTTCTTGGAAGACCTGGTCATAGCCACGTTGTAAAAATGTAGAGTATATCGCCGCTATAGGTTTTGCCCCTGCGTGTGCGATTCCAGCGGCTAAGGCAACTGCGTGCTGTTCACATATTCCGACATCAAAATATCTATCAGGAAAAGCATTTGCAAAGTCCACTAACCCAGTCCCCTCCGGCATAGCGGCTGTTATCGCCACTACCTTTTTATCTTTCTCAGCAAGCTGAACTGCACTCTTCGCAAATGCCTTTGTATATGAAACCTTCGGCAGCGGAGCAACTCCCCCCTCCACCTTACTCTCTTTGGATTTTGGGCTTATGCCGTGCAGTGCCATAGGATCTTTATCTACATCAGGATGCCCCTTCCCCTTCCGAGTCATAATATGCAATAAAACAGGTTTCTTCTGATGCCTTATATTGTGAAACGTCTTTATAAGCAGTTTTACATTATGTCCATCTATAGGACCGTAATACTGGAATCCAAGGGCGCTGAACAAATTCCATCCTACGGACGCCTTTATCATATTCCTTATCCTTTCGAGGGTGTGTTCTACTGGCGTGCCGACCAGAGGTATCTTGTTCAGAAGATTATATATCTCTTTCTTCACCTCATCATAGAGAGGCACGGTTCGCAGGGTGTTCAGATAATTCGATATTGCACCCACAGTCGGCGATATAGACATACCGTTGTCATTTAGCACTACAAGAAGGTTCTTTTTTAGATGGCCACAGTTATTTAGCGCCTCATAGGACATACCTGCAGTAATAGCCCCATCACCGGTAATGGCTACCACCTTGCGATTATTGTTCAGGAGGTCGTCGCCGCAGACAATGCCAAGTGCAGTAGAGATTGCCGTTCCAGCATGCCCAAATGTAAACGGGTCATACTTACTTTCCTCCTTGTTGCCAAAACCACTCAAACCCTTATATTGACGTATCGTATTAAGACGCTCTTTTCTACCAGTCAAAATCTTGTGAACATACGTTTGATTACTCACATCCCAGACAAAGATATCATTATCGACGTCGAAGACGTAATGCAGTGCAAGTGTTAGTTCCACAACACCAAGGTTCGACCCCAAATGTCCCCCTGTTTGCTGAACCGTAGTTATAATCTCCTGCCTTATCTC
>MHYJ01000023.1:378-748 GCA_001828445.1 Planctomycetes bacterium RBG_16_43_13 | reverse complement strand
GCGACAACTTCTTCAGGTCGTGAAAGTCGTTTATATTTGATAAATATTTATACATTAGACAGCTCTCTGTATTATATAATCAGCTATGCTTGATAATATCTTTCCTTTACCACCAAGGAATTTCACGGATGCCTTCGCACTCCTAATATTAGCATTCGCTAACCGCAACTCTGAACTCTTAACTCTGGACTCACAACTTTTGTCAACTATATCATCCACTATTTGGAATGCAAGCCCTATATTCCTGCCATATGTTGTAATTTTCTCTAACTCACTTTTAGATGCACCGGCAGATATAGCTCCTGTGCGGGCACTGGCAATAAATAATGCGGCAGTTTTCAGCAAGCGAATCTTTTTTACCTTATCCCTT
>MHYJ01000023.1:0-203 GCA_001828445.1 Planctomycetes bacterium RBG_16_43_13 | reverse complement strand
CATCTCCAAATTTCTTGTGGCTCGACGGCTTTCCCCTCCTAAAATCGTCATCGTCCATAGAAGGCAAATCATCATGTATGAGAGAGTAAGTATGTATAAGTTCTATGGCACAGGCAGTTGGTAAGATGTCTTTCAATCTCCCACCAAACGCCTCAGACGAAAGTATTGCTACGATTGGTCTAAGACGCTTTGCTTTTGAGAAC
>MHYJ01000022.1:24573-28561 GCA_001828445.1 Planctomycetes bacterium RBG_16_43_13 | reverse complement strand
GAGGCATTGCGAAATACCAACTCGCAAACTACCGCTCCGCCATAGAGAACTGGGAGAAGGCAATAGCCCTCGACCCCTCGAAAAAAGACACCATCCAAGAGTGGATTGATAAGGCGAAGAATATGTTGAAATAGCTTTACCTCATCCTCCCCGACTGCGAGAAGAAGTTATACGGATTGTCCCACACCAATTTCTCTATCTCTTTTTCAGGGAAGTTCCGAGTTAGTAGCTCATCTACCGTATGCGGGACGCTCAGCGGGTCTGACGCCCCCCAATCGGCGGCGCTATTCACCATCATACGTTCGACGCCATATTTCTCAACTATATTCGCCGCTCGCTCAGGCGTAAGCTTCGTTATGGAATAGACGCTATGTCCACACCACGCACCCGACTCCCTTGAGATAGCCGTCGTCTCCTCCGTATTGTGGTCGATTAAGACCTTACTTATGTCGTAGTCCATATTTTTCAATATCTCGATGTTCTTCTTTATCCCTTCGAGTTTATTGAGATGCGGGGAATGGATAAGGACTGGGAGTTTGAACTGGCTCGCCAACTCGAGCTGGCGGATGAAGAAATCCTCCTCTGCGGGGGTGATTTGGTCGAAGCCAATCTCGCCCACGCCGACGACATTCTCACGGTCGAGGAAACGGGGCAGTTCCTCTAAAACGTCTTCCGCAAGCTCGTAATTATTCGCCTCCTTCGGATTCATAGCTATCGTTACGTATTGCTTTATGCCGTAACGTGCGGCACGGGTATGCTCAAAATTTATCAGGTGGTCGAAGTAGTCGAAAAAGGTGCCTGCATACTTCCTCGGCTCACCCAGCCAGAAAGCCGGCTCGACAATCACCTCTATACCTGCTTTCGCCATCCTCTCGTAGTCATCCGTCGTGCGGGCATACATATGGATGTGCGGTTCAAATATACGCATAAAAATCCTCCTTACGCTTTAACTCTATACAATGTATCCCTTCTAACCGGTGTCCTGCCTGCCTCAATAATTAGGTGTCGCAATTCCTCCTCCGTAACGCCCTTCGGCGAAGTCGCCCCTGCCATATGGACAATCTTCTCCTCTACTATCGTCCCGTCGATATCGTCCACACCGTAGTGCAAAAGCAATTGTGCCATCTTAAGACCTGTCATTATCCAATATGCCTTTATGTGGTCAAAATTATCGAGCAGGAGTCGTGCTACTGCGTGCACCCGCAGGTCCGTTATCGCCGTCGGCTTTGGCAGATTTTTCATTAGAGTGTTTTCGGGATGAAAAGCTAAAGGAATAAACGCAGTAAATCCACCCATCTCGTCCTGCAACGCACGGAGACGCAGGATATGGTCAACCCTATCCTCTACTGTCTCAATATGTCCGTATAACATAGTACAGGTGCTACGAAGTCCAAGTTTGTGGGCTGTCCTGTGGATATTGAGCCAGTTCTCCGGCTTCGTCTTCGTGCCGCAAATCTCTCTCCAGACGCGATGGGCAAATATCTCCGCACCGCCGCCGGGCATCGAGTCCATCCCCGCCTCCATCAAATCCACCAGCACCTGCTCCACTGTCCTCTTCCCAATCCGCGAGAGATGCTCTATCTCAACCGCAGTGAACGCCTTCAAGTGGATTTCTGGGTAGCGCTCCTTTAGACCTACAAGCATATCCAGATAAAATTTATACGGGAGCGTCGGATGTATCCCGCCGACTATGTGTATCTCATCCGCACCCCGCCTCCTCGCCTCCTCGCCCTTCAGAAAAATATCCTCCAACGTCATCTCATACGCCCCCTCCTCGCCCACCTTCCTCGCAAATCCGCCGTAACAAAATCCGCAGGTGTGGGCACAGATATTGGAATAATTGAGATGCATATTGCGGATGTAATAGGCATTGTTACCGTTCTTCTTTTCACGAACGGTATTGGCGATCCGCCCGAGCGTAAAGATGTCGTCCGTCTGGAAAAGTGCGACGCCGTCCTCGAACATCAATCGCTCTCCAGCCAATACCTTTTTCTCTATATCGTGTAAATTCTCAGCCATCGTTAGGAATTATAAGATTGCAGATTGGAAGATTCAAGATTAAAAGAGGGGTGCAGTACTACTTATCTCTAACCTCACCGCCTCGTCCATTTCGGGGAAGAAAATCAGGACAGAGAGGAGCGTAAGAGATAAAAGAATGAGTAGGGTTGGGAGATAGCGATAGCGACGGGGCTCGGGAGATTCTGCTGATAAGGATTTATTTCTGTTGTATCTATTTAGAGGCATTGGTTATCTATTTCTTCTCCTGTTTTTCCTTCTTCTGCTCCTCTTCCTTCCGCTTTTGCTGTTCCTTGGCAATCTCATCTTTTACCTTTTTCGCTGTATTTATAAGTTCTTGGTCTTTACTATTCTTGATAACTTCATCTAAGACAGTCGACGCCCAAGGGTTGCCAATGTATTTCAAACCGAACTCGATAATATGCTCTCCTATGGCATTTGGTGAACCTTCAAACTCTTTAGGCATATTATCCTTCCATTTGTTATCTCCTAATAGAATTTTTGTAATTTCAGTAGGCGTCTCAGGGGCATTTATCTTCGCCAATGCCTCAATAGCTGCGTCAAGATAATATGCATTGTGCATTCCAGCTTCAATACCCCAGGTTCCTTTCCTCAATATAGAATAGAGAGCAGGTAATACCTTCTTGCTACCTATCTCTCCTAATGCCTCGATACAGTAATATCGCACATCCAGATTATCTTTATTGACATCCTCTTCTATTACTTCAATCAAGGGCTCTATCCCATCTCCGTCTTTGAGCTCTCCCAACTCTATAGCTGATTGACGTCTTACATTTTTGTCTTTCTCATTTTTTAGCACTTGAGCAAGTGCTTTTACTGATTTTTTGTTTTTATGATGCCCTAAACCACGAACTGCCTCTATTCGGACATCTCTCTCCGAGTCATTAAGTGTAAGATTAATAAGCTCTTCTTGAGCCCATTCTTCAGGAATTTTCCCCAGTACGCCCGCGATATCCTTTCGAAGTCCAGCATCTGTAGATTTCACTGCTTCCTGAAGTAATTCCTTCCCAAACTTACTCTTCATCAACCGTTTTGCAATATCCTTCCTATTCTCTATTGTAAGATTCTCAGTTGTAAGCAGTTTTTTCAACTCCTCTTTACTTTCTTCTGTTTTCCCATTATTACTATCCTGTGCAGACGTTGTCGAACAGGTTATAGAAATAATGCTACCTATCATAAGTAAAGCACAAAGTATCGTTTGTCGCTTCAGCCAATTAATCATAAAATGCCCCCTACTAAAAACTTATCCACAATATACACCTATTTACAAGTAAAAGGGGGACAGCGACCATTTATTTTTTTAAGGGTAGCCATATAATTATTTATGTATATTAAGATTGTTAAACCTTTTTCTCCGCATCTAATAAGTGCCTATCCATTCCTAAAAATGCGGAATGTAGATTTCGGAGTGCGGAATTTCCCCCTCTACATTCCATACTTTAACCTTTTTACCTCTTAATTCAGCATTCCGCATTCTCCATTCTAAACTTCCATCGCCCTCTCCCACTCGTCCAATTCTTTCGTGAAATATTTTAGACGCACCTTTTTATATTCTCTCGTTGTGTAGAGACGCGAATATTCCGTAATGCCCGACTTCTCTGAGATGGTCTGGATGACCTTCTCGCACTCTTCTACACTCTTGGCGTGTATCATCGTAAATACATTATATCTCCAATCGGGATAGGTCGGTCGTCTGTAGCAGTGGCTGACGGCACGGACGGACGCCATCTTCTCCGCAATCTCATCTATATTCTCCTCAGGCACAATCCACACAGCCATCACGTTCTCGGAGAATCCCGCCTTCTGATGATGCAGGACCGCCGCATATCTACGCATTGTCCCCTCACTTCTCATCTTCTCAAGTGCGTTGAAAAGTTTCTCCTCTGTGATGCCGAGCCGCCCCGCCATCGCCTGAAACGGCTTCGACACAAGTGCTACGCCTCCTGCGTCT
>MHYJ01000022.1:13507-24518 GCA_001828445.1 Planctomycetes bacterium RBG_16_43_13 | reverse complement strand
GGTCGTGGCGGCTGGCGTGTCCTCTGCGGTCAGAGAATCATCCCCCACCATATCCAACTTCACACCAATCTTATATAGTTTCAGAGTCGGGAGTATGAGGGTATTCTGAACGCCCTCCTTCTGTGAGAGACGTCCTATGCTCTTCCGCAAATCCACAGTAGGTGGGAGTGCTATCGTGAACCAAAGATTGTATGTATGCCTCCTGCCGTAGTTGTGGCTGACGCCCGGATGCTGGCTGATGAACCTCGCCACCTCGTCAAGACGTTCAGGGAGAACCTTCATAGCAACGAGTGTGCTCTGGTAACCAAGTTTGCGGGTGTCGTAGATGGCGCTGATTTGGCGGATTATCTTCTGGTCTTTTAACGTCTGCACCCTCTCCAATACCGCCGCCTCCGTCAGAGAGAGCGAGTTGCCAATATTCTCAAATGGCTTCGACACGACGGGGAAATCCATCTGGAGGATGTTGAGCAGTTTCTTGTCCGTCAGCGTCAGTTCCATATTATCGTCAGAATATAAAACCTAAATGCGAAACATAAAATTCCCAGCCCCGTTAGAAATACCCCGTGTTGCATGCTTTTCTCTCAAACTGATGCCAAACTTTCTATTGCATAAATTTCTAACCCTGAAGGGAACTCCTTCAGGGCTAACGAGGCAAGATGCCCGTATCTTACTTTTTTTAGATGCCCTTGTCAAATGGTAGGTGGGAGGATAATTGTTAAAAGAGGTAACGTTGAACAACTGTGATTATTTCACATTTTCCTTAATCCAGTCCTCGTCCAGTTCGCCAGTTATCTTTATATTGTCGAAGAAGACATGCGCATCCCGTAAAATTAACGCCGGAGGACCAGACAGAATCTTACCACGACTAAATACATTATTCTCACTCATCAAGTTGCCATCTAAATATACCTGCAATTTACCTTCGTTCTCTTTTAGTATCAATTTATACAAACTATACTCGCCACCACTATTTGAGCCCATACCGCTAATCTCCACACCCGCCTGCCGTCGGGCTTGCTCATCATAGCGAGCCGATAGCTCTATTCCTCTACCAGACGTTTTCTTTACTGATACCTCCATCGTTACGTCGCCTGATAGTGCCCCCTTCCATATTATATGCCCACTACCTTCTCCGTCCAAAACACCATCTTTTATGTTAAATGTTGGAGCGACGCCCATCATACCCGCCCTCACTACCCAATCGTCCAACTGTTTCTTATCTGAGAAATCATACGTTATCTCGACCTTTGCCCCCTCAAGATTTTTTACCTTACCGTTGAATGCCTGCTCCGCTACTCCCCCAACTACAATCTCTTTAGATAATTCCTCTTTCAGCCATTCATCATCTAAAAAGGCATTTATCTTTATGTAATTTATAACCGTGTTATATTTCGTAAATGACAGCCCCAATACACCATCACCAATCGTATCTAACCTTTCTTCTGCACTGTTATTGACATATAAAATCGCCGTAGCGTCCTTCCTTACGTAGGTCAGGATAACATCACGAGTTAGATACTTACTTAGGGTATTACTCCAGTTACAGAACTTCCCGCTTATACTCGCATCTAATTCCACATTTACCTTTCTCGTGAACCTTATTTCGAAAGATAGGTCGCCTATTGCAACCTTCGACCATTTCCAATCCATAGAGGATGTTGCGCCTGTAACCTTGAGCCCGTCTTTACTCGTTTCTAACGTTCCCGGACCTGATGGCATATACGAACTCTTGGTTATCTTCCAATCTTCCAACTGCTTATCATCTGAGAAATCGTATGTGATTTCCGCTACATTCCGAGCGATTTTTTTTACTTTCCCACTGAATAGGTCATCTAATGTCTTTTTCCTTTTGGTGGGTTTAATCGTTTTATTATCGGGCGGCTTATTGACGATTGGGTTGACCTTTGGGTCTTTCACATCCGGCTCCTTCGCTACCTCACCATCCGACAACTTGACGTAATCAGATACATTACCTATGCCGAGTTCGGATGCCTTTGCCAACGTCTCCTTCGCCTTTGTATTATTACCCGCATAGTGGAATAACAGACCAAACTTTAGATACGTCTCTGCATCCTCTTTTTTCACAGTAGGCGATTTCATTGCGAAGTTCACAATATCTTCCTCTGACACATAATATGTCGTGTCTTTCTTCTCCACGAACAGCACATCTATACTTGCACTCTTGCCAGCCATAGTGAGCCGTAGCTGAATGGGCTTATCACCCTCTCGTATCAACGCAACCTTACCCACCTCGCCTATGCCGCTTGGGATATATGCCATACTTATCTTTTCTTTCGTGTTTTTACTCATATACTCCACACCCGCCGCCGCCTGCTCGAATATATCCTCCACCAAACATATATTTCGTATATTGCGTATTATACCCAATGCCGCATCATCCTCGACACCCGCATTGCTATCCAATACGTTACTTATAGAATCCAACACTTTCTTTCTGTCAGTATTTTTATTTGTAAGATACGGCTCTATTGCCTCATTATAGTTCATATCTTCAACCTTAAGATATTTGCCGAACTCGGCACTGTCGCCTGAATGCAGTATGCTGTGCATCTCCTTCTTAGCGGCGGCGTAATCACGAATAGACATTGCCTTTCTGAATTTCTTCTCAGAGCCATCATATAGGGCATTCGCTTGTTTCTTTAGTCCTTTTTCCTTCGCCTCTTGCTCTGCTAACAGCCGTCTCTCTGTCTCTGACTTTCTCGCCATAACATATGCTGTGAACCTACTTGCCACCTTCTCTACCTCCTGTGATGGATATTTACTACTAACCTCCTGACATCTACTTAGTATCTTGTCAGGGGCGTTCCCAAGCCGTTCTAATTCCTTTGTCAGTATTAATGCCCTTATCTCATCTAATTGCCGTTTCTGCGACGGCTCTATATATTTCTGCATCTTATCAGCCATATCCCACGCCTGTGCCACATCACCGTTATTGGCGAGCCGTAGTATGTCGTTCTTATCCCTGTTGAAACGGTCCTTTCGGGAGGCATCATAGTTACCTATCAATTTGTGATGCTCTTCACCGGCAGGGGTAAATATCGAGAGCGATTCATTGCCCTCGTTTTTTCTAAAATACATAAGCGGCTCAGGGAGTGTATTTAATGTGCTAATCGCTCCGACAAAATCGCCTCCTGCCACCTTACCTTCTGCGAGGTCCTTTATCTTCTGCCAGGTATCTTGTGTGTCTTTCTTTACCCTCTCTACGAACGTATCCCGCTCGTTCATCCAATCGGTCTCGTATTTGGTATTACGGCTTTTCGACATATTCTCTTCAAGCCGATCCCATAACATAGTGAGACGGTTCGGCTCCTGTGAGGATAGCATCTTATCTGCGAGGCGCCTAAATCCCTCCAATATATCCTTATGCTCTTTATCTTTTCTTGCCTGGATTTCTTCGTTCTGGTCGGTAGCTGGTGGTGTTTCTTTCTTTACAATCTCTCCATCTCCGTCGGGCTTTTTATTCTTTTTAGATGTGTCTTCTGAACCGCCTCCGAAAACCAAAATTAGAAGAACTATCAATACACCTGCGGCGGCAGTGCCTATCCAAATTTTAGCAGTAGAAGACAGTTTTTTAGCTGTGCTAATGTCATCTCCTGTTTCTGCCGTAGTCGCCTGTTCGGTCCCACCAGGAGGTATAACAGCCATTCTCGATGTCTTTGTAGCAAAGCCCTTTACTTTACCACCTGTAGTGGTCTCGCTTTTCTTGAATTTCAAATCCCTAATCAGTGCGGATGGGTCGCTGTATCTATTCTCCCTTTGTTTCTGCATCATTTTCAGTATGATGCTATTGAGCGATTCGGATATATTCGGATTCTTTGACTTCGGCGGAAAGGGTCTCTGGGTAACGTGTTTTGTCGCAATCGCAGTCGCCGTAGGGCCTGTGAACGGCAACTCGCCTGTAACCATCTGGTAGAGCGTAACGCCAAGCGAATATATATCGGAACGGACATCCGCCTCCTCTCCTTTTACCTGTTCTGGCGAGACATAATACGGCGTGCCGAATACCTCACCGGTCTGGGTCAACGTAACGGATAAATCGCCTGCCGTCTGCTTCGCAAGACCGAGGTCGCATAGTTTGGCTGTCCCATCTTTAGCTATCATTATATTATCGGGCTTTATATCGCGATGAACCATAGAATGGCTATGTGCGTGTTCAAGGGCACCGGCTATCTGCGTTATTATATCAACCGCTCTTTTTTCATCTATAACCTTCTCATTTTCGAGTATCTTCCTTACGGTAATTCCTTCAACGTATTCCATTATAAAATAATATACTCCGTCTATTTCACCTGTATCTAAGGCAGCTATGATATTTTTGTGATTCAACTTTGCCGCCGCACGCGCCTCCCTCATAAAACGTTCGACGTATCCCTTGTCCTTGGCGAGTTGAGGCGACAATATCTTTATGGCTACAGACCTATCTAAACTCAATTGTCTTGCCTTATATACTGACCCCATTCCTCCCTTGCCAAGCTTAGCTACAAACTTATATCCCGGGATCTGAACGGTCTTAGGCGACGGTGTGTGCAACTTGTCGTTCTGATTACCTTCCGGCATAAACCTCTCCTTCTCAAAAAATCGCGGTAATCGTGATATTACCGGCGATGTTGTAATATTATTGGTATTCTACGAACAGAGCAACATCATTGTCAAGCGATTTATAACCTCACCCCCAATTATAGTATTTCCTTTATTTTACATTTTTCGTTTTGCATTTTTATTTTTCGTGATGTTACGATTAGTAACATTTTGTAGTCGGGAACTGGGATTTGGTTGCTATACCCCTTGATTTGCAATTGTAGTCGCTCTATTATAATCAAAGTGTCCTATATATTCTAATACGTCCCCTTCTCTTTGACGCTTATTAATTTATCCACCGCTGTAGTCACCTGCTGAACTCCCCCGCACTGCCATCGGATAGTAACCTCTGCCTCCCTATCATACGCACCTAATCCGAAATGGCAGGTCAGTGAATTCTGACAGGTCGTCCCTGTGCCGCCCTCTACCTCACGAATATATTTTTTATCTCCCACCTTGACTGTTACCCGAGCACCTATAGCAGCGCGATTGCAATCACTCCCCTCCAGCCGCACCTCCAACCAATGCCCCCTCTCTTTTTGCAAATCGTTGCGGAATAGTTTTATATTACTGTTCTTCGCCACCCCCGCAACTGCGAGGTCCATATCTCCATCGTGGTCATAGTCCGACCATCCGCACCCCCACGACCCTCTGACGCGAACACCTGCCTTCCTTGTAATATCTTCGAAGGTCATATCACCCTTGTTCCTATAGAGGAAAGACCGTCTGCCCTCATAGACGCTGGTAATGTAGAAGTCGAGGAAGCCGTCATTGTCGAAATCGGCTACTGCGGGGCTTGAGTGCGTCTCCTCATACTTTATGCCTGCGGCTCCCTTAGGATTAAGATTGGTGAATTTCCAGTCGGGCGGACCACTATTTTTATAGAGCATCGTCATCGGATGCTTATATTCCTTGCGAAACTGTGGATGTGCGAGTTGTCCGCAGATGATGTCCATAAATCCATCGTTGTCGAAGTCCGCCCAGGCGGAGCCGATAGTATGTCCATACACACCCTTTTCCTCATCTCCCCTACATCCCGATTTCCCCGCTACATTCGTAAATGTCCCGTCTCCATTATTTCTCCACAGAAGGTTGGGTTGAAGACGATAGTTAGAAACATATATGTCGAGAAACCCGTCGTTATTGAAGTCGCCCCAATTTACACCGCGTCCGCAGTAGTCCGTCCTCAGCTTCATCTTCACTTTATCAGTAACATCTTTGAACCTTTTGCCTCCTTCGTTTCTCCAGAAGACGTCAGGGGTGCCTTTTGACATTTCCTTTTCGCCCTGTCTCTCGTAGTTAGCTATATATAGGTCAACATAGCCGTCACGGTCATAGTCGCCCCAGCCCGCTCCCTCAGTAGGAAGATTCCTATTATCCACAAACCCCATATCTTTGGTAACATCTGTAAATGTTCCGTCTCCGTTATTTTTCCACATACCGTTTGCTGGGGCTGTCCCCTGACCACTTATAGCTATGAAGTCGAGGAAGCCGTCATTATTAAAATCCGCCCACACGGCACCAGAACCACTCCCAATTCTGGCATCCTTCGTAACATTTACAAATCCCCCCTTGCCGTTATTTTTGAAGAGTTGACACCCATCTACAAGTAAGTCATCCCATCCATCATTATCGAAATCCCCCCAGGCAACACGACCACCTGTAACGTCCTTCAGCCCTGCACCTTCGGTAACATCACTAAAGAATGCCACATCCTCGCCATCCTCCTGAAATGCAGTAGAGATACTAAAAAGCCCTGATACAATTAACACTACGGCCACAATCCAAAGTAACTTTTTCATATAATTCTCCTTACCACCGTCCCTCATTTTTGGTATTGTATCCGTCTGCAGTTGTGATGTACAACCTCCAAACATCATTACCATCAATACTATCCCTGCTAATTTTTCCATACATAATATTAGACGATTGAAAACTAAAAATGTAAAGCAAAATCGCTTTTAGTTTTATATTTTGGTTTTGCGCCCCCCCCTACGCTTTATATCAAAATGTTACAAATCGTAACGTATGTTACTATACGTAACATCGCCTCAAGAACAACCATTATTTTTATGCTGATTTGTGCGGTTTTCATTGGCATACGATTTGCTCTATATACAAGCAAGTGCCCCGGTAGCTCAACCGGATAGAGCCACCAACCGCTAATTGGAGGCGTGTGGGTTCGAATCCCACCCGGGGCACCTGACAGAGAGGGGAGAGGAGTAGCGGTTGGCTTTTCCCCTCTCTCCTTTATACTTGACTTCTCTGCAAGTATAGGATATATTGATTATAGCGGTTGGGAAAAAATCCGTTTGGCTACTGGGTAGTCCCTCCTTGAAAAAAGGAGGGATTTTTTATTTACCCTGTTAGAGAATATCTAATGGGGGTTTCCGCTTATAACTTTCTCCACTTCCACAAAATACTCATACGGGAGGACAATCTCACCCAGCCCTGCGGCGTCGCAGTCGGAGTTGCCGCCGTGGAAGTCGCTCCCGCCTGTTATAAAGAGTTTGTATTTCTTCGCCATTGCAAGGTATGTCTTATATGTGTCGCGATTGTCGTATCTGTGGAAGACCTCGATTGCCTGTAAGCCATCGCCGACGAGGGACGGTATGACTATGTCGTCCCCTATCAAGCCGGGGTGTGCGAGGGATGAAATCCCGCCTGCGGATTTTATCAATTCTATCGCATCCTTTGGCGTAAAGTCGCTCGTCTTCACAAATGCAGGCGCCCCGTGACCCAAGTATTTCTTGAACGCCTGCCGAATGTTGTCTGCGTAGCCCTTATCGACGACTATCCGTCCTATGTGGGCGCGTGTGGCGGAGCGGCCCTTCACCGTCGAGAGAACCTCTTCCGCAGAAATATCCACGCCCAATTTTTTTAGTTCCCCGCAGATGAGATATACGCGGTCGATTCGGCTTCGGCGGAGTGCGTCCAGACGCTCCTGAAATTGTCCCGATTTATAGTTTATGTTGTAGCCGAGAATGTGAATCTCGAAGCCGTGGGCGTGTCCCGTTAGAAATCTCTTGTCTTGTATGTCTCCCCCGTAAGTTGTCGATAAACTCTCCACACGAGGAATTTCTAACGGGGCGTGGGTGGAGAGTTCTATGCCGGGGATGATTTTTAGTCCGAGTGCTAAACCTTCTGCGACTGCCTCGTCGAGTGCGTCGGTAGCGTCGTGGTCTGTGATGGCGATAATGTCGAGCCGGGCATTTTTAGCGGCGCGGACGAGTTCACGCGGCGTGAGGGCACCATCAGAAACGGTCGTATGCGTGTGCAGGTCAACACGAAGGGTGGTGGTTTTCATTATCAGTTTCCACTAATACTACTAAATGTTTAGAGATAATTCCAAAGAAAAACCAGAGGTGGTTATTCCAACGCTACATTTTGCGCCGAACCACTAAATAAACCACTAAATATTTATAGGCGATTTCAATTAAAAAATAAAAACCCCGCCTACCGCTAAAGAGCAGGCGGGGCGAAAAATTGGCTTTGAAGTTGTAATTAACTAAGCTTCTTCAACTCCGCTAAAATCTCCTCATTCTCTCGCTGTTTGGAGATTTCATTGACCTTTTTCCACTTGAGTTTGCCGTCCTTGCCGACGATGAAGGACGCCCTATCAGACAAGCCGTCGGGTCTCAGCACGCCGAATTTCTCTGCGACCTCTTTCTTGATATCGCCGAGGAGCGGGTATGAGAGCCCACCGACCGACAGGGCATACATATTGTTCGTGAAGTGTGTATCCACACTGCAACCCAGAACCTGGGTATTTAGCTCACTAAACTTGGCTATGTCTTTTTCCAAGTTCGGGAGCTCACGACTTCAGACAGGTGTGAAGGCGGCGGGGAAGAAGAACAATAGAACATTCTTCTTGCCCATAAACTCGGATAGGGTTATTTCCCTATTACCTGTTGCCTTGACCTTGAAATCGGGAGCTACGTCACCGACTTTTAGTTCTGCCATAGCAACCTCCTTTATTAAAAAATCTCAAACTCTAAATCACATTAACTAAACAATCTTCAAGAACCTAAAATTCCAAACTTCCAACTTCCCCTATCCTTTTCCGCTCTTTATGAGTTCAAGGAATTCCTCTCTGGTTTTTGGGTCGCTTCTTAAGCCGCCAAGCATAGAGCTCGTAACTGCATAGGCATTCTGTTTCTCGACGCCGCGCATCATCATACAGAGGTGATATGCCTCCATAATAACGCCAACGCCGCGCGGATTTAATTTTTCTTTTATTACCTTAGCTATCTGGGTTGTAAGCCGCTCCTGAACCTGTAGGCGGCGGGAGAATACCTCGACTAAGCGAGGAATCTTACTCAAGCCAATGATTTTTTTATCAGGTATATATGCGACGTGGCACTTTCCGTAAAATGGAAGAAGATGATGTTCGCATAAACTGAAGAAGTCGATATTTTTAACTATCACCATTTCGTCGTAGTCGGTAGAGAATAAAGCGCCGTTTAGGACTGCCTCTGGGTCTTGGTTATAGCCCTTGGTGAGGAACTTAAATGCCTTCTCGACTCGCTGGGGCGTCCCTCTCAAGCCATCTCTATCTGGATTTTCGCCGAGGTGTTTAATAACCTCTGTTATATGCTCTGCTATGCTACCACTGAGCTTGGTCTCGCTTCCCAGTAAATCTGCTACTTGAGGCATAAATTATTATTTCGATTTATCCTGTAACATCCGCGCTCTTTTCGTTATTCCAGAAACTATGCTAACCGCTGTATCCTATATATTTAACAGATAAAATACCAGATTAACCTTAACATAGTGCTACATCAAGCCCTGCATAATCTCGTTAAGAACGCTCTGAGGCGGCACAACCTTATCTTGGCTAATTGTAGCCAAAGGTTCATCTGTCATATTTAATAAAGTAATGAGATCCGGTTTAGATGGCTCTACATAAATAAGACCTGTCAGGAGTTGCCCCTCTTTATCGGCTTTCTTTATAGTTTCGACCGCCTTCAGTTTATCAGTAGGGTCATAGTCCAACCCTAATTTCTTAAATATGAGGTGAGAACCATCAGGTAGTTCAACTGCTTTTGTAGTTCCAGGTTCATAATCCACCTCTGGCAATGGCTCATAATGTGGAATAAAGCCAACCTCGTGTAACAGAACATCGTGCTCCTTACCATACTTATAACTTTTTGTAGAACCATCATGATTATTAAACGTAACACAAGGACTGATAACATCTATAACTGCTGTCCCACGATGCGCTAATGCCCCTTTCAAAAGCGGTATCAACTGTCTCGGGTCTCCTGCAAATGACCGTGCTACATACCCACAACCCAACTCTATGGCTAACGTACAGCAATCTATCGGCTGTATGTTATTGGCTGTTCCAGATTTTTGTGTAGAACCGACATCTGCTGTGGCAGAGAATTGCCCCTTTGTCAACCCGTATACGCCATTATTTTCTATAATATAAACCGTTGGAACATTGCGGCGGACCATATGGACGAACTGACCTATACCTATACTTGCTGTGTCGCCATCTCCACTAACACCGATTGCTATCAAATTCTTATTAGCTAATACAACTCCTGTTGCGATAGATGGCATACGTCCGTGGACTGCATTAAAGCCAGCGCTCTTACTCGAGAAATATGCAGGTGTCTTGCTAGAACAACCAATACCGCTTAGTTTGACAATACGGTAAGGGTCTATATCAAATTCATACAATGCCCTTGTAATCCTGCTTGTGATTGCATCATGACCACAACCAGCACAAAGAGTAGATGACAATCCCTTATAATCAGTAAGGGTTAGACCTAACCTATTAGTATTTTTAGGCGTTGCACCTTCCGTCGCTGTTCCAGTAGCCATCTTTATTCACCTCCTACCATACTACTTCCACTTTCTACAGATTTCACTTCCTGATGAGTATTTGTCTTGCCACTCTCCTGAGCTACAATATCGTCTGTGATAAATCTGGCGTCTATTGGTATACCAGTATAATGCAGGACAGAACGAGTTCTTATACACTCTCCTCCCACATCCTGATTAATAAGCTGTCTCATCTGCCCATCCCTATTTTGTTCCACAACGTAGACACGTTTGTATAGAGAGATGAACTTTTCCAACATATCATTAAATGGATAGGCACAAATTCTAAGATAGCTCGTTTGTATAGAGTGTTCTACCCTCAATTGGTCTCTACACTCCCGTATAGCATGATGAGTGGTACCAAAAGCAATAATGCCAATTTCTGCTTTGCGGTTAATATCTTCTATCGGTGTAGGGACATACGATCGCGCTGTTTCAAATTTACGGGCGAGGCGGTCCATAATATTCTTATAATCTTGTGATTTCTCAGAGTATTGGGCTTTCTCGTTATGACCGCTACCACGTGTAAAGTAGGCACCAAACGGATGGCGAACACCAGGCAACGTTCTATATGGAATCC